>JAHDHM010000343.1 GCA_020631315.1 Acidimicrobiales bacterium | reverse complement strand
CGACGAACTGACCCGACCCGTCGACGCCATCAAGCACCAGGCCAAGACGGTGACGGTCGGCATCTCCCGTTCCGACGAAACGCTCCTCGAGAGCGAACTCGTGCGAGAGGTGCTCGACGCCGGCGCTCCTCGTGACCGCCTCAGCTACCGGAGCCTTCGCACCCTCGCCGCGCTCGACCCCGCCGTCGTCACCGTTCGCGGCTACTCCCGCTACCGGATCGAAGGCGAGACCGTCGACAACGCGCTCGTGCACCGCATCGACAGTGGCGGCATCGCCGCAGACCTGCCGACGCGAACCTCGGACAACCCGATTCTGCGGGGCACGAAGCACCGTGCGGCGTTCGAACGCGAGGTCACGGTGAGCAAGGGTCGCAGCGACGGCCGCACGTTGATCATCGTGCCCGAGGTCAAGGACACGCAGACGACGGGCCTGACCCTGCTGCACGTGCAGTTCGAGGATCGGCTGCCGCCGGCCACGATGCGCAGCGTGATGCAGGGCTACCGCGGCCGCTACGCAGCATTGAAGGACGCCGTCACCGAGGTCGTCCCGACGTTCCGCGACGATCTGCTGAGCACCGTCGACGTGATCGATCTGATGACCGAGCCCGTCTACGTTCTCGCCGAGCACTGGGCTCCCTGAGCCGGCCATGTCGACGCCGCTGCTGACGGTGGCGGAGATGGCCGCGGTCGATGCCGCCGCCGCTGACCTTCATGTCCTCATCGAGCGGGCCGGCGCGGCCGTGGCCCGAGAAGCTCGCCGTGTGCTCGGAGGGCTCTACGGACGCCGCGTCGCGGTGGTCGCTGGACCGGGGAACAACGGCGCCGATGGGCACGTCGCGGCGCGAGTGCTCGCCGACAGCGGAGCTCGAGTCGAGACCTTCGCGGTCGGTTCGACGCTCGCGGGCCACCGGCCTGACCTCGTGATCGACGCAGCAATCGGGGCTGGCCTCAGCCGGCCCTACGACGCGCCCGCGCTGCCCTGGGACGTTCCGGTGCTCGCCGTCGACGTGCCGAGCGGCTTGGACGGTGACAGTGGTGAGGTGAACGGTCGCGCCTGGCGGGCTGTTCGGACCGTCACGTTCGGCGCCGCGAAACCGGGTCATCTACTCGGTCGGGGTCCCGAACTGTGTGGCGAGCTCGTCGTCGTCGACATCGGTCTCGATCTCGATGTGGTCGCACCCACTCACTTCCGCCTGCAGCCGAGGCACGCTGCGGGGCATCTTCTCCGTCGGGCGTCGCATGACCACAAGTGGCGGCACGGCGTGAGGGTCATCGCTGGTTCGCCCGGGATGACGGGTGCCGCGTCGCTCACGTCGACCGCGGCGCTGCGGGCGGGCGCCGGCATCGTCGTGGTCTCGTCGTCGGACGGCACACCGCTCGACGCGCTACCGGTGGAGGCGGTCGAGCGGCTCGGGCAGGCGGCCACGGAGGCCCTTCTCACCGAAGATCGGTGTCGGTCGGTCGTGATCGGCCCTGGCCTCGGACCGGTGGATGGCGGTGCTCTGACCTCCGCCATCGCACAGTGCCACGCCCGTGTCGTGGTGATCGACGCCGATGCGATCAGCGCTGTGGCCGACCATCCCGGACTTCTTCGATCCAGTCAGGCGACGATCGTCATGACACCGCATGACGGAGAGCTGGCCCGCCTGACTGCGTCAGGAGGTGACCGAGTCGCCACGGTGCGAGCCGTCGCTGCGAACTACGGCGCCGTGGTGCTCTCGAAGGGGCCGACGAACGTGATCGGCGCGCCGGATGGAACCGTGGTGCTCGTCGACCACGGCGACGAACGTCTGGCGACCGCAGGCAGCGGCGACGTGCTCGCGGGTGTCATCGCTGCGGTGGTCGACGCGAGCCCCGACGACGCGGCCGTCGCCCACGCTGTCGGTGCCGCATCGATCCTCCATGCCGAGGCGGCTCGCGTGGCCGGTACGGTCGGCATCACGGCATCAGACATCGCCGACCACCTGCCGGTGGCGCGTGCCCGCCTGGAGGTCACAAGGTGAACGGACATCCGACGCGATGTGCCATCGACCTCGACGCGTACACAGCGAACCTCGACGCCATCGGTCGGCGCGTCGGTGATGCAGCGGTCTGCCCTGTGCTGAAGGCCAACGCCTATGGCCACGGTCTCGAGCAACTCGTGCCGGTCCTCGCGGAACTCCGGTACGAACGAGTTGCTGTCGCCCAGATCGGTGAGGCGATCCGGGTGCGGGAGCTCGGGTTCCAGGGAAGGGTGCTGATCCTGAGCGCTGCCGTCCCCGAACTCGTGGCACGTCACGACGACGACGGCTTCGAACACACCGTTCCGGACCTGGCTGGGCTCGCGGCGGTCGCGGACACGGCCTCGACGTCACCGCGGCGCATCCATCTCAAGATCGACACGGGGATGGGCCGGCTCGGCACCGCGTCGTCAGCCGCCGTCCCGCTCATCCGAGCGGCCGTCGCCGAGGAACGAGTCGAGGTCGTCGGCGTCTACACCCACTTCGCCAATGCCGATGCGGCCGATCTGGGCGACGCCCGGGGCCAACTCGCGCGCTTCCTCTCCGCGATCCAGGAGTTCGATCGGCTCGGCGTCCCCATGCCGATTCGACATGCCGCGAACTCCGGCGCGATCGATCAACTGCCCGAGGCACATCTCGATCTGGTTCGTGCGGGGATCTTGTCGTACGGCATCCGTGCCAGCGCCGACGTGACACCGTCCGTCGAGGTGCGGCCGGTCATGACCTGGACGACCACCGCCACGTTCGTGAAGCGGGTCGACGCCGGCACCACCGTCAGCTACGGGTCGACGTGGACGGCGCCGGAAGCCACCACGCTCGCCACGCTGCCGGTGGGCTACGGCGATGGCTACCGCAGAGGCCTCGGGAACCGCGCCCAGGTGCTCGTCGACGGAACTCGCCTTCCCATCGTCGGCCGGGTCTGCATGGACCAGATGGTCGTCGACTGTGGCGACACGGACATCATCGGCCGGCCGGTCGTGCTGCTCGGCTCGTCAGGTGACGACGCCATCACCGCCGACGAACTCGCAGAACTCGTCGACACGATCTCCTACGAGATCGTGACGGCGGTGACGGACCGGGTGCCACGTGTCGCCGGCCGAGGCGCGGTCGGGGATCGGTAGCATCTCGGCGTGTTTCGCCACCTCAGCGACGGTCCTGACGCAACTGACCGGTTCGCGCGCGCTGTCGCCGACGTCGTCCGTGCCGGTGACGTGCTGGTGCTGACGGGTGACCTGGGCGCGGGCAAGACCGCGTTCACGCGCGGATTCGCCGCTGCCCTCGGCGTCGTCGAACCCGTCACCTCCCCGACGTTCACCTTGGTGCACGAGTACGACGGCCGACTCCCGATCCATCATCTCGACGTCTACCGACTCGGGCAGGACGGCGACGTGGAGGACCTCGCGTTCGTCGAACTGTTGGAAGACGGTGGCGTGACGGTCATCGAGTGGGGCAACCTCATCGAGCGTGATCTCCCTGCCGACCGGCTCGAACTCACCTTCGAGTTGGGGCCACCGGATCGTCCCGATGACCGCGTGATCACCCTGGTCGGTCACGGCGACTGGTGCTCCAGGGTCGGCGCACTCGTGGAGGCCGCGGCGTGATCGTGCTCGCCATCGAGACCGCGACGGCGCAGGTCGGTGTGGCTTTCGTCGACGCCGACGGCCCGATCGCCACGTTCACCGCGACACGCGATCGACGCCACGCCGAGACGCTCGTCCCAGCCATCCGGCAACTCGCCGACACCACCGGCGTGGTGCTCGACTCCATCGACGGCATCGCCGTCGATGTCGGCCCCGGCCTCTTCACCGGCCTGCGGGTCGGACTCGCGACCGCTTCGACGCTGGGGTTCGCGATCGACGTCCCGGTGGTCGGAGTGTCGAGCCTCGAGGTGCTCGCTGCATCTGCATCCGCTGCCATGCGGGCTTCTGGTCGCGGCTGCATCGCGCTCGTCGATGCCCGCCGCAGTGAGCTGTTCGTCCGGTCGTACGGCATCGACGGACCGATCGACGAGGCAGCGGTGGTCGCTCCGGAAGCCGTCGCCGAACGCCTCACAGCGGGTGATCTGGTCGTGGGCGACGGGGCCGCGCGCCATGGTGACCTGTTCGCGTCGGCGGGTGCGCAGGTGGTCGGTGACGTCTGGCCGTCTCCCGTGCACCTGGGGGCGCTCGGTCTCGAGGCGCTGGCCGGGCC
>JAHDHM010000342.1 GCA_020631315.1 Acidimicrobiales bacterium | reverse complement strand
CCGTCCCCTGCTGCATGTCGACCTGCGTTCATGAGCGACCTCCTCCGGTCATTCGTTGCCCGCTTCGTTCTTCACGGCGCCGATCGCGCGCACGGCGCAGACGGCGCACGAGCATCGGGTCGACCTCCATGGCCGCCGGCTCGTCGATGATGCGTTCGATCTCTGCGTCGAACTCCATCAGGGTCAACGCGACCCGCTGAGCCACCACGTCGGCCTTGGTCCCCGGCTCGTGCCACCACGAACCCTCGAGCACGAGCAGCTCGGTATCTCTGGACGACATCGGCATGGGGTGTGGTGGTCCTGTGTCGGGTCCCGTCGGGACGTGTCCGGACGACGCCGCGTCGACCGGTGATGAGCCCGAGGTGGGAATCGAACCCACAACCCCCGCTTTACAAGAGCGGTGCTCTAGCCGTTGAGCTACTCGGGCAGCGCCGTCGATGGTACGCGCCCGACGGCCCGACATCGGTGCGCGCCCCCCATCGAAGCGGTTCGATGTCGTCAGTTGCGACGACGAACCACCTCGAAACAGGCGATCGCTGCCGCGTTCGACACGTTCAGCGAGTCCAGGTGTCCCCGCTGCGGAATGGTCACGAGCTGGTCGCAACGCTCTGCGACCAGCCGCGAAAGGCCCGCACCTTCGGCGCCCATCACGAGCGCGACAGGTCCGGTCAGGTCGGCGGCCGACGAGAAGATCGACGTGGTCCCGTGCGCGTCGAGACCGAAGGACCACACGCCGGAATCGGCGAGCTGACCCAGCGCAGCAGGAATGCCCCCGACGAGCGCGATCGGCAGATACTCGATCGCCCCAGCAGCCGCCTTGGCCGCCGACGGGGTGATCCGCACCGCACGATGCCGGGGCAGGACCACGCCGGTGACGCCGGCGACGTCAGCCGTGCGCAGGATCGCCCCGAGATTGCCCGGGTCCGTGATGCCGTCCAGCACCAACAGGAACGGCACCTCGCCCGGCATCATCAGATCGTCGAGATCGACAGCGCGCAGCGGGGTGGTGCGCGCCATCACACCCTGGTGGGCTTCGGTCTGGGCCGCTGCGTCGAGCTTGCGCCGCGGCACCCGCTGGATCGCGACTCGATCCTCACGGGCGAGATCGAGGATCTCCATCACGACCGTCGAGTCGTCGATGTCCTCGGCGACCAGCAGCTCGTGCACCGGACGCCGTCCGGCCCGCAGCAGTTCCACGACGGCGTTGCGACCCTCGATCTGGTCACCGCCGAGCCCGTCGGAGCTCTTACGTCGATCCCCGGTGGAGCCGGCACGTTGCCGCGCCGGGCCCCGCTCGGGATTCGACCGGCCTCCGGCACCTCGGCTGCGTTGTGGCGGGCGTCCCCGGCTGCTCGATCCACTGCCCTGCTTCGGGCCACCGCCCGGTTTCGAGCCGCCCCGGCGGCTGCCGCCGCCCTTGCCACCTCGTCGGTTCTGACTCATCGACGCTCCACGAGTGCCACAGCCTGCGCGACGACGGCCTCGCCACGACCGAGTGCGCCGACCTGTTCGGTCGTCTTGCCCTTCACCGTGACCGCGCCACCGGTCACCGCCGACAGTCGCGACTCCATCTCGGCGCGACGCGGCGCGAGCTTGGGCCGATCGGCGATCACGGTGCAGTCGACGTTCACCACCTGCCACCCCGCGTCGTGGACGTCGGCCATCGCCGAGCCGAGCAGCACCATGGAGTCCGCACCGCGGTAGGTCGGGTCGGTGTCGGGGAAGTGCTGCCCGATGTCACCGAGTCCGGCCGCGGCCAGCACTGCGTCGATCACAGCGTGGGTCACGGCGTCGGCGTCGCTGTGGCCAACGAGACCGGCCACGCCGTCGAAGACGATGCCGCCGAGCACCATGGGCCGCTCGGGGTCGTCGCTGATGCGGTGCATGTCGAAGCCGTGACCGATTCGGATGTCTGCCACAGAGGTGCCTCCGTCGTCGGCAGGGGTCGCCGCCCATCGTGCCGCAGCGTGGAGCAGATCGCGCTCCGTCGTGATCTTCTCGTTGTCGAGCGAACCCTCGACGACGATCACCGTCCCGCCCGAAGCTTCGATCACCGCGGCGTCGTCGGTCGCGTCGATTCCCGACGCATGAGCAGCCCGGAGTGCCGCAGCGCGAAACCCCTGTGGCGTCTGCACCGCGACCAGTGACGACCGGTCCGGCGTCCCGACGACCCGATCGCCGGCGACCTGCTTGATCGTGTCCGCGACGGCCACCGCCGGCACCACGGCGTCAGCACCGGATCGCACGGCGTCGATGACCCGGTCGAACAGCGCCACGTCAGCGCCGGGTCGGGCTGCGTCGTGGACGAGCACGATCGGCACGCTCGGCGGTACGGCCGCCAAGCCGGCTCGGACGGATTCGCTGCGGGTGGCCCCACCCTCCACGATCTGGTCGACGTGGAGGCCGGCAGCGATCTCGTCGTCGGACGTCACGACGACGACACCGTCGCTGCACTCGACTGCAACAGCGACCGAATGATCCACCACACGTCGATCGCCCAACATCTCGAGGAGTTTGGGTCGACCGAACCGGGTCGACGACCCGGCGGCGACCACCACGGTCCAGACCGCGCCATGGGACGCCTCGTCGTTCACCGGACCAGCGTGTCAGGAGCCGGACATCGGCTCAAGCGCCTCGGCGCAGCTCAGCTCGATGCTGTGGCCGCCGGCTCGCCCGCATCGCTGCCCGCAACCGTCGCGAAGAGCATCGTCCCCTTGGCCGTCGGCACCGAGTGGGCGACGGCGACATCGATCTCCTCACCGAGCAGGTGCGCCGCGTCGGACACCACGACCATGTCACCGTCGTCGGTGAAGCCGACACCCTGTCCGCGTTCCGAGCCCTCTCGCACGATCTCGAGACGCAGCTCGGCACCCGGCAGGTGCGGCTCACGGAGACTCAGCGCCAACCGAGCGAGGTGCAGCGTTCGGACGCCCTGCACCTCGGCCACCCGCGCCAACGGCCGGTCGTTCGTGACGAGACGCAGACCGAGACGTCGACCCAGCACCACCAACTTGGCATCGACCTCGTCGACCTCGAGCACCTCGTCGTCGAGGATGCGCAGACCCACGCGCGGTTCGCGGTCGAGCATCTCGAGCGCCTCGAGCGCCCGACGTCCGCGACGGCGCCGTACAGGGTCGGCCGCGTCGGCGATGCCCTGGACCTCGTCGAGCACGAATCGAGGAACGATCAGGTCACCGGCGAGGAACCCGGTCTTGGCCAGTTCAGTAAGTCGCGGGTCGAGCACGACGCTGCTGTCCAGCAGCGAACCATCGACGAACGGCTCTTCACCGATGCGGCGCGTGGAGGCCAGACCGGTGGGCCGAAGACCGATCAACTCCCACAGATCTCGGCTCTTGCGCAGACCGATCCGGCAGCCGAACGCCAGCATGAGCCAGATCGACACGGCCATGACCGGGCCACCCCAACCGAACCCGAGCAACAAGACGGCCGCTGAACCGGCGATGGCGCCGATGACGCCGAACAGGAACCCGAACACGCCACCGGAGATCAACTCGGCGGCCGACCACGGGAGCTGACCTTCCTCGATGCGGCCCAGTGACACGGCGAGGCGTCGGCCGACGACACCTCCGCCCACGTAGCCGAGACCCGCGCCGAGGATCGCGCCGAGTAGCTCCGACAGCTCGGACTCCGACATCGCGAGTGCCGTCTTCTGGCCCGCTGCGGTGAGCAGCAGGACGATCAGCAGGCGCGTGATCTCGACGGACATGCCGCTCCATCGGCACATCGTGGGGACGAAGTGACCCTCTCGGGCGAGGTTCGGGTGTGACCGATACCATCGTCTGACGTATGGACGTTCGCCACCTGCTCGAATCCGTCGAGATGTTGTCGTCGCTGACCGACGACGAGTTGGACCGCTTGGTCGAGGCCAGCACGGTCGTCGATCTCGAGCGCAACGACGTGATCTTCCGGGAGCACGACGAGGCGGACGACCTGTACGTGATCGCCTCAGGGCGTATCGCCGTCACCCGCGACTCGATCGACGGCCGTGAATCCGTCCTGGTGCTGATGGAACGCGGGGACCTCATCGGCGAGATGCCCTTGTTCGACGGCCGGACCCGCAGCGCCAACGCCAAGGCTCTCGAACCGTCGAGCCTCGTCCGAGTGCCCTACGCGCCGCTGCGTCAGGCCTACGACGAACGCCCGGTGCTGTTGTGGCAGGTCGTGGAACTCTTCGC
>JAHDHM010000008.1:11431-25314 GCA_020631315.1 Acidimicrobiales bacterium | reverse complement strand
CGAGGACGAAGCAGGATCGCCCTGGACACCGTTGAGCGCCGACCTCGGCGTCGACGACGGTGCCGACGCGGTGTCGGTCTTCTGCGGCACGGGCGTCCAGAACATCACCGACCAGCTGTCGCGCGACCCCGAGTCGCTGTGTCGCTCGTTCGCCGCGGCCGTGAACTCGGTGCAACACCCCAAGCTCATCCTCGGCTTCGACGCGCTCCTCGTGCTCGGGCCTGAGCACGTGCGCATCTTCGCCGAGGCCGGCTGGGACAAGGCCACGACCCGCGACCGCATCATCGAACTCACCAAGCGAGACGGTGCCGAGCTCGTGCGCGGCGCCGGCGGCATGGCCGAGGGCCTGCCGGAGGCCTTCGCCGAGGCCGAGGGACTGCCGAAGGTCCGTCCAGGTGTCGGTCTCCTGCTCGCGCACGCCGGCGGCGGCGCCGGTCTGTTCACCCAGCTGATCGCCGGCTGGGTGAGCGGCGAGAAGGGCAGCCAGCCCGTCGCTCGACGGATCACCGCCTGAGGGGCCGACCACCGTGAACGAACGAACCCGACCGACCAACCATCGAAGGAGCCGACGATGACCATCGTCATGGACCCGACGAACGAGCAACGCCCGGCGGCGTGGGAGCGGCAACGCCGTCTCGACTCCGTCGAGGGCAAGACCATCGGCCTGCTCGACATCTCCAAAGCACGCGGCGACGTGTTCCTCGACGAGATCGAGCGTCAGCTCGTGAGCCGAGGCGCCAACGTGCTGCGCTTCATGAAGCCGACGTTCGCCAAGCCGGCGCCCGTCGACCTGCGCCACGAGATCGCGACGCAATGCGACGCGGTCATCGAGGCGCTCGCCGATTGAGGCAGCTGCACGTCGTGCAGTGTGCACGACATCGTCGATCTCGAGCGTCGCGGCATCCCCGGGATGTTCGTCGCCACCGTCCAGTTCATCGACGGCGCCGAGGTGCAAGCCACCTCACTGGGCGCCAACCCTGATCGAGTGTTCGTCGAGCATCCGATCCAGGACCGCACTGACGAGGAGATGGTCGCCATCGCCGCCGCGGCCCTCGAGGAGATCCTCGATCACATCGTCGGTTGACGTTCGTGGTCCGGGATCTCCTCCCGACCAGCACTGCGGAGATCCTCGATCACATCGTCGGTTGACGTTCGTGGTCAGCCCAGCTGGAGCCGTTCGCCGACGAGGGTCACCAGGCCCTCGTCGGTCAGCGCGTCGAGCAGCTCGCTCCACCGGCCTTCGGCCACCTCGGGGTGACGCGCAGACAGCTGGTCCAGTGTGAGGCCGTCGCCGGCGCCGCGCATCACGAAGCCGCGGACCTGACGGTCCGAGCCGGCGAATCGGCCCTGTCGACGCGAGACCCCGGCCGATGCGGCCGCAGGGTCCGGCCGGTCGGGATCGCCCTGCCAGGCGCACCAGCTCAGTGCGGGACAGCCGTCGCAGTCGGGTGTCGGACGGCACCGGCTCGCGCCGAGGTCGAACAGCCCCTGGTTCCACGCCCACGCCCGACCCGAGGGCACGAGCGCGTCTGCGAGTGCCTGGGCCGCCTTCGGGGTGAGCGACGCGCCACCCCATCGAGCGAGGAGGCGGCCGACGTTGGTGTCGACGACGCCGTCGTCGAGTTCGCCGGCGAACACCCGCACGGCTCGCGCCGTGTACGGGCCGATGCCGGACAGCGCCAGCAGTGCGTCGAGATCGAGCGGCACCTCGCCGTCGTGATGTCGGGTGATCTCGACGGCAGCGTCGTGGAGGTTGCGGGCACGCCGTGGGTAGCCGAGACCCTGCCACCAGGCCAGCAGCTCGCCGAGCTCCGACGCGGCCAACACCGACGGCGTCGGCCAGCGGTCGAGGAAGTCGTGCCAACGTGGCACGACTCGGTCGACCTGCGTCTGCTGGAGCATCACCTCGGACACGAGGATCGACCACGGGTCTCTGACGTGACGCCAGGGAAGGTCGCGACGATGTGTGTCGGCCCAGGCCAGGAAGTGCTCGTGGTCCGGCTCGACCCCGAGGTCGGGGCGTTCGCTCACTCGCCCCAGACGTCGTCGCCGTAGGGGAAGCTGCGCTGGGGCGCCGCCTCGCGCTTCCAGACCATGACCTTGCGACGGAAGTAGCAGACCTCTTCCTCGCGCTGGTTGAACGCCCGGGTCTCGACCGTGACGATGCCGCGGTCAGGGCGCGACGACGACTCCTTCTTGTCGAGCACCTTGGTGGCCGCGTAGATGGTGTCGCCGTGGAAGGTGGGCTTCTGGTGCCGCAGCGACTCGACCTCGAGGTTGGCGATGGCGGCACCGCTCACGTCGGGGACGCTCATGCCGAGCACGAGCGAATACACGAGGTTGCCGACGACGACGTTCTTTCCGTGCACCGTCTCGTTCTGGGCGAACCACTCGTTGGTGTGCAACGGGTGGTGGTTCATCGTGATCATGCAGAAGAGATGATCATCGGCCTCGGTGATGGTCTTGCCGGGCCAGTGGCGGTACACATCGCCGATCTCGAAGTCCTCGAGGTAGCGGCCGAAGGGGCGGTCGATCTGCGTCATGGGCGTCGACTCTAGAGGCTCGGCATCGCCGCTCCCGAGTCCGCATCGGAGCCCCGGAACCCGTCGATGTCACACACAGTGCTCGCGCGACCACACGAACGCAGTGATGCCGCGGTGCCTTCGAGGACCTTCCGTACTCTGCGACGGAGGCGCTGCTGCCGTTCGACACGCATGCTGACGACTCGTTCCACCCTCTCCTCCACTGGCACGTCACCCCGCCGCAGCTTGCGGACCGGGGCTCGTGTGCCCGCTGGTGTCATCCGCCGGATCCTCCTCGGCGTGTCGACGACGCGCCTGGTGGCGATCGCCGTCGCGATCGCCGTCACCGCTGCCTTCGGTGCGACGGACGACGCGAGGTCCGACTCCTGGTGGACCCTCGTGGCAGTGCTCGCGGCGCTGGCGCTCCCGTGGCAGCTCTACCTGCACCGACGCGCATGGGCCGACGGCCGCTGGCCGTGGCTGGCGGGGCTCGGTGACGTCGTGGTGCTGACCGCCCTCGGTCTCGCAGTGCCGACCGCCGCCTGGCCCGCGGTGATGGTCGGATTCCTGTCCGCCGTCGCCGTCGACGCGACCGTGTCCGGACGGCTCGCCGCGACCGTGACCGCCGTCGTCGCCGCCACGGTCGCCGTGTTCGCCGCTGCCGCAGTCGACGTCGAGCACTCGGCCGTGCTGCTCGTCTCGCTGTTCTTCGGCATGACGGCGATCGTCATCACCGCCGGTCGCCTCAGCGACGAACAGCACCGGACGATCCGCCGGTTCGGTGCCCTGCTCGACGGAGTACCCGGGATCGTCTGGGAGGCCGACGCCGACGACGAACACCTGGTCATGGTGAGCGGTCGGGTCCGCGACATCCTCGGCTACAGCCCGATCGAGTTCGCCCGCCAGCACATGACCTGGGGCCAACTCGTCCACCCGGACGACCAGCACCTGCTGATCGACGTCGAACAGATCGACGAGATGCCGTGGCCGCACGTGCGGGAGTTCCGCATCCGGTCTCGTCACGGCTCGTGGGTGTGGCTGCGCGACGTGGTTCGTGCCGAGCGTCGTCCCGACGGGACGTGGGCGCTGCGTGGTGTCGCCACCGACATCACGGTGCAGCGTGAGGCGACCGAGCGGGCCCACCACTTCACCCGCTTGATGGACGAGATGAGCGCCCCGACGCTCATCGTCGGTGTGGATCCGACGATCACCCTCGACCAGATCGAGGCGACGGGACAGTCGCCGTTGACGATCATCCGGTCGAACATCTCGGCGACGGCCTGGTCGGCTGCGGGCCCGTTGGACGGCTACCGCATGGACGACGTCGACTGGCTCGTGCGGCTCGACGTCGCCGCCGACGTCGCCCAGGTGCTGCGGACCGGAGAGCCGGTCGTCCGCAAGGAGATCGACGCTCCTGCCGAGCGCGTGGACGGTGCGCTGTTCGACCTGGAGATCCGCCCGCTCGGTGCGACCGCCGTCTCGGTCGTGTTCCAGGACGTCACCGAGCGAGTGGCCACCCGCGAGTACCAGCGCCGCGAGGCGCTCCACGATCCGCTGACGGGTCTGCCGAACCGGGCCCACCTGATGGAGCGGTTGCGCCAGCAACTGCGCCGCGCCGATGCCGACACCGACCTGGCGCTGCTCGTCCTGGATCTCGACCAGTTCAAAGAGGTCAACGACACACTCGGGCACCATCACGGCGACGCGTTGCTCCGCCAGGTCGCTGCCCGCCTCGCCGATCTGCGACGCGGCGACGACCTCGTCGCCCGGCTCGGCGGCGACGAGTTCGCGGTCATGCTGGCCGTCGACGGATCGAGGCGCGCCGAATCGGTCGCGGCCTCGATCATCGAGAACGTGTCGGCACCGCTGACCCTCCAGGACCTGCAGGTGCAGTCCGCCGCGTCGATCGGCTACGCACTGTTCCCCGACGACGCCAAGGAGCCCGAGGAGCTGCTGCAGCGCGCCGAGGTCGCGATGTACCAGGCGAAGGAGACCCGCCAGCCCTTCACGGCCTACTCGGCCAGCGATGACAAGTACTCGATGCGTCGCCTCCGTCTCCTCGGTGAACTGCCCCGAGCGTTGAGCGGCGACGAGATCACCGTCTACTACCAGCCGAAGATCGATCTCGATGCCGGCACCGTCGTGGGCGTCGAGGCCCTCGTGCGTTGGCTGCACCCCGAGCTCGGCATGGTCCGCCCGGACGAGTTCATCGAACTGACCGAGGTGTCGGGTCTCATCAACGAGCTGACGCGCAAGGTGGTCCGCCAGTCGATCGCCCAGGTCCGCGCGTGGGACCGCCTCGGCATCCACATCGGTGTCGCGGTGAACCTGAGCGCCCGCAACTTCCACGATCCAGGCCTCGCCGACTTCATCGTGAGTGAGTTGCTCCGCAACGACGTGTCGGCGGACCGGCTGGTGCTCGAGATCACCGAGAGCGAGGTCGTGGACGATCTCGACCTCGCCGTCGACGTGCTGCGCACGCTGAGCGACCGCGGCATCCGCACCAGCATCGACGACTTCGGCACCGGCTTCTCGTCGTTCACCCATCTGCGCCGACTGCCCGTGCACGAGATCAAGATCGACCGCACCTTCGTCGGCCAGATGGCGACCAACAGCGACGATCTCGTGATCGTCCGGTCCATCGTCAACCTGGGCCACGACCTGCAGCTCGAGGTCGTCGCCGAGGGCGTCGAGGACGAGTGGACCCTGGACAACCTCCGCCAGCTCGGGTGCGACCGGGCCCAGGGGTACTTCTTCCGCCCGGCGGTGCCGGCTGAGGAGATCCCGTCCTACGTGGACGACCTCGCCGCCACCGCCCGCTGAGACTCACAGCGCTGCGCGCTGACACCTCCAGCGCTGCGCGCTGAGACTCACAGCGCTGCGCGCTGACACCTCCAGCGCTGCGCGCTGACACTTCCAGCGCTGCGCGCTGGGACGACACAACGTCCCGACTTCTCGCCGTTGGTTACCCGTCGGTAACCTCGTCGGCCATGAGTCCTGACATGACCGCTGCCGCCACCGTCACCGCACTCGCGAAGTCCGTCGTCGACGCGGCGATCGTCCGCCATCGAGGGTTGGACGACGTCGACGAGCACCAGGTCATGCTCTACGACATCGCCCACGCCGCATCGGCCGTGGAGATGTGCCGTTCGGTCATCGACGACGGCGAGAAGGGTGAGGACGAGGGGAAGCTCGCGTGTGCGTTCATCGCCGACGTGGTCGCCGATCTCGCGGCGAAGATCCTCGGGCGTGAACAGCTGTGGGGCGTCGAGCCTGGCGCGCTCGACGGCGCTCGTGAGTTCCTCGGCACCTACCGGGATCCGGCGTTCCTGGCGTCGTTGGCCAAGCTGAACCCGCCATCGCATCTCGACGAGGACTTCGAGATGGTGGCCGACACCTTCCGCCGGTTCGCCGAGGACAAGATCGCACCGGTCGCCGAGCACATCCACCGACACGACCAGGACATCCCCGAGGACCTCATCCAGGGTCTCGCCGAACTCGGCTGCTTCGGCCTGTCGGTCCCCGAGGAGTACGGCGGCTTCGCCAGCGGCGGCGAGTCGGACTACTACGGCATGGTCATCGCAACCGAGGAGCTGTCCCGTGCCTCGCTCGGTGCCGGTGGCTCGCTGATCACCCGGCCCGAGATCCTCACCCGTGCGCTCGAGCGCGGCGGCACCGAGGAACAGAAGCAGCACTGGCTGCCGCAGATCGCCACGGCCGAGACCATGTGTGCGGTCGCGGTGACCGAGCCGGACTACGGCTCCGACGTCGCCCAGTTGAAGGTGACCGCCACCCCGACGGAGGGCGGCTGGCTCATCAACGGTGTGAAGACGTGGTGCACGTTCGCCGGCCGGGCCAACGTCCTCATGCTGTTGGCCCGCACCGATCCGGATCGCTCCAAGGGCCACCGCGGCCTGAGCCTCTTCATCGTGCCGAAGGAGTCGACCCCGGGCCACGAGTTCGATCTGCGCCAGGAGGCCGGTGACGGCGCACCCGGCGGCGGCCGCATGGAGGGTCGGGCCATCCCGACGCTCGGCTATCGCGGCATGCACTCCTTCGAGGTCGCGTTCGAGGACTGGTTCGTCCCCGCCGAGAACCTCATCGGTGGCGAGGAGGGCCTCGGGAAGGGCTTCTATCTCCAGATGGCCGGCTTCGAGAACGGCCGCCTCCAGACCGCAGCCCGCGCCGTCGGCGTCATGCAGGCCGCCTACGAGGAGGCCGTGCAGTACGCCGAGGATCGCGTGGTGTTCGGCCAGCCCATCGCCGAGTACCAGCTCACCCAGGCCAAGCTCGGCCGGATGGCATCGATCATCCGGGCAGCACGGCAGTACAACTACGCGGTCGCGGTGATGATGGCCAAGGGCGAGGGCACGCTCGAGGCGTCGATGGTGAAGGCCTACGTGTGCAAGGCCGCCGAGTGGGTGACCCGCGAGGCGATGCAGATCCACGGCGGCTTCGGTTTCGCCGAGGAGTACGCCGTGAGCCGCTTGTTCGTCGATGCCCGCGTGCTGTCGATCTTCGAGGGCGCCGACGAGACGCTGTGCCTGAAGCTGATCGCTCGACGACTGCTCGCAGCCGTCGAGCGATAGCGAGCCGGGACCAGCACAGCCGTCGAGCGATAGAGAGACGGGACCAGCACAGCCGTCGAGCGATAGCGAGCCGGGACCAGCGAATCTGAAGACGCGTTCAGGCCGAAGACTCAACCTGAAACGCATGTGACCGAAGGAACTCCAGCCAGGGAGTTCTGTCTTGTCCGATCAGCCACACGTCAACGACACACCGAGAGACGGTGTCGTCGCGTCCGTGCGCAAGCCGGACCGGTGGGCCGACGGCCCGATGGACGAGGTCACCGCGCTCGTCGAGACGGGCCTGCGCTTCATGCGCATCGTCGCCGCGTTGCTGCTGTTGCCCTACATCCTTCGATATCGCCCGGGCCCTGGTAACCCCGATCTGCCCATCAGCACCTGGGTGAGCGCCGTGTTCCTGTGTGGCGGTCTGGCGTTGATGAACGGCCTGTCGATGGTCAGCCAGAAGATCCCGTCGGGGCGTGCTCGCTTCGCGACGGGTGTGGGTGCGCTCGTCGGCGACAGCATCATCGTGCTGCTCGTGGTCAGCGTGCTCGGGATCTTCGATCCGAACCTCGCGTGGTTCGTGTTCATCATCCCCGTGCTCGAAGCCGGCATGCGCTTCGGCATCAAGTCCTCGCTCGCCGTGTGGGCCGCACTGTTCCTCACCCACGTCGTGTCACGTGTCTGGAACTCCGAGCTCGGCAGCTTCCTGGATCACGCTGACAGCGTCCTCCAGCGGCTCGGCATCGTGCTGCTGGTCGCCATCCCGACGATCTACCTGTCGCAGAAGCTGCTGCTCGACATCCGCCTCGAACGTCGTGCCACGAGCGAAGCGACCCGCCGCAGCAAGCTGCTCGAGACCGTTGCCCAGTCGAGCAGCCGGGTCACCAGCCTCGACGCCGGCATGGTCGACGAGCTCCTCGACTCGGTCTCCCAGCTCGGGTTCGACGTCGTCGACGTGTGCGTCCTGGGCGTTCGTGGCCAGTGGCGGATCGAGGCGACCCGCCAGACTGCGCCCGGCATCACGCTCCCCGATCCGGCTTCGGTCGAGGGCGGGCTGCGCGAGGTCATCAAGGACACCGTCGTGGTCCACGGCACCCTCGGTCCCGAGGTCGCGAGCGGCCTGCGCCGTCAGGGTCTCTCGACGATCATCGCCTGCCCTCTCGGCGGTGGCGACGACAGCACGACCGTCGTCCTGCGCTGCGGACGCCGGCTCGACGCGCAGGTCACCTCGACCCAGGTCGAGTGTGTGGAGCTCCTCGCCGGCAACGCCACGATCGCGTTGAACAACAAGCGCCTCGTGGGTGAGCTGCGGGCGATGCAGCAGCGACTGCACCATCAGGCGTACCACGACGCGCTGACGGGTCTGTCGAACCGCATGCACTTCACCGAGCAGCTGGACCAGTCGTTCCAGAGCGTTCGGGGTCGCATGGTCGAGTGCGCCGTGATGTTCATCGACCTCGACCGCTTCAAGCCCGTCAACGACAGCCTCGGTCACGACGTCGGCAACGAGCTGCTCATCAACGTGGCCCGCCGCCTGTCGAGCGCCGTGCGCGAGAACGACCTGGTCGCTCGTATGGGCGGTGACGAGTTCGTCGTGCTGCTGCGTGACGTCTTCCCGAGCGTCAACGACCACGAGATCGCCGACATCGCCGACCGTGTCTGCCATGCCATCAGCGAGCCGTTCGTGGTGTCGAACAACGAGGTCGTGATCTCGTGTTCGGTCGGCATCGCGGTGTCGGGCCCCGACGTCAGCGAGTCCGCCGAGCTGGTCCGCCGAGCAGACCTCGCCATGTACCGGGCCAAGGGCCTCGGCAAGGCCCGGTGGGAGCGCTACCGCGCCGACATCGACGAAGAGGGCCTCAGCCGGATCCGCATCGAGACCGACCTGCGTCGTGCGGTCTCCAACAACCAGGTCGGTGTCGCCTTCCAGGGCATCTTGTCGGTGCGCACCGGTCAGATGATCGGCGCCGAGACGTTGCTGCGCTGGGAGCATCCGGTGCAGGGCCTCATCTCTCCCGAGGTGCTCGTGCCGATCGCCGAGGACTCGGGTCTGATCCTCGAGCTCGGGCGCCGCATCCTCGAACGAGCCTGCCTCCAGGCCGCCGAGTGGCAGGAGACGTTCCGGGAACAGCCGCCGATGATCGCGGTGAACGTGTCGCCGGTGCAGCTGTTCCACCCGCGCTTCTTCGAGACGCTGGACACCGTGCTCGAACGCACCGGTGTCGACCCGTCGTGGATCATCGCCGAGATCACCGAGAACATCGTCAGCGCCGGCTCCGACAGCGAGGAGAAGTTGCAGATGCTACGCGACCGCGGCCTGCGACTCGCCCTCGACGACTTCGGCAAGGGCGCCACCTCGTTGGCCTACCTGCACGAGTTCCCGATCGAGATCCTCAAGGTCGACAAGGCCTTCGTCCAGCAGGCACATCAGGATCACGCCAACCGGGCGATCCTCGAGTCGATCATCCGGCTGGCCCACGAGCTCGGCCTCGTGGTGATCGCCGAGGGTGTCGAGACCCGCGAGCACCTCGCGTTGCTGCGTGAGCTCGACTGCGACCTCGCCCAGGGCTACCTGCTGCACCGTCCCAGCGCGGCCGGCGAATTGACACAGCGCATCACGGACCACCGCCAGAAGGCCCGCGAACGTTCCGAGGCCCGCGCCGCTGCCAACAGCTGAGGCTCAGAAGAGGTCGTCGAGGAAGCCGTCGACGGCTGCCGTGACGTCGGTCCCTGACGACACGATCGCCTCGTCGACCTCGACCTGCTGACCAGAGGCCACGACGTCGAACCGATCGCGGATCGGTTCGAAGAACCGGCTCAGCTGGGCGTAGTGGTGGCGGTCGTCATGCCCATAGCGGTGCACGTGGTAGCGCAGCGGGAACAGCACGTTCAGGTGGGTCTTGGCCCTCGTGACCGCGACGTAGGCGAGACGGAGCTCCTCGTCGAGGCCCTTCGCATCGCCGAGCGCCATGTCGGAGGGCAGGTTGCCGTCGGCCGCGTGCAGCACGTGCACGGCACTCCACTCGAGACCCTTCGCCGAGTGGATGGTCGACAGCGTCAGGTACTCGTCGTCGAGATGGGGTGGGCCGGCGAGCTCACCGGTCCGCTCCGGCGGGTCCAGCACCACCTCGGTGAGGAACCGCGACCGCGTGGAGTACCCGCCGGCCAGAACGGCCAGCTGGTCGAGATCGGCGAGGCGGGCGGGAGCGTCGTCGTAGCGGCGCGGGAACGTCGCGTCGCAGACGGCCCGCAGGCGGTCGACCTGCCCGGCCGGAGGCACCACGGCGATGCCCTGCTCGTCGGTGACCGCACAGTCCAGCCACGCGGCGCGCAACAGCTCGACGTCGGACGCCGCCCGCGGCGGCATGGTGACCTCGCCGTCGACGAAACGCCGGAACGCACCGTCGGGGTCCGACGTGACGTCCAGCTCGGCGAGCACGCGGGTGGTGGTCGCCGGACCGACACCGTCGAGCATCCGCAGTACCCGATTCCACGCCAGCTCGTCGCCCGGGTTGTCGAGCACCCGCAGCAGCGACAGGAGGTCCTTCACGTGCGCCGCTTCGAGGAACTTCAACCCGCCGAACTTCACGAACGGGATGTCCCGCCGGGCCAGCTCCAACTCGAGATGTGCAGAGTGGTGCCCGCTGCGGAACAGCACGGCCTGGTCTCGCAGGTCGAGCCCTGACTCGCGGAGTGCGAGCACCTCGTCACACACCCACGCTGACTGGGCGGCCTCGTCGTCGCAGGTGACGAGTTGCGGGGTCGGTCCCGGTTCGATGTCGGTGACGAGCTCCTTGCGGACGAGAAACTGCGACTGCGCGAGCACGCCGTTGGCGACCCGCAACACGTCGGGCGTCGAGCGGTAGTTGTGCGTGAGCGCCAACATCCGAGCCCCGTCGTACTGCTCCGTGAAGTTCCACAGGTTCTCGACGGTGGCGGCCCGGAAGCCGTAGACGGCCTGCGCGTCGTCACCCACCACCGTCGGGGTCGCAGGACCAGCGCACAGGCCCTTCACGATGTCGGCCTGGATCGCATTGGTGTCCTGGTACTCGTCGACCAGCACATGATCGAACCGGGCTCGCATCGGCGCGCCGCCGTCCGATGCGAGGAGCGCCCGCCAGAACAGCAGCATGTCGTCGTAGTCCAGGACCTGCTGGCGCCGTTTGCGAGCCGAGTAGGCCTTGGCGACCTCGCTGATCGCGTCGACGTGTTCGGCGACCCACGGGTAGTGCTCGGCGAGGACGTCGGCCAGCGGTTGCTGACTGTTGACCACACGGCTGTAGATCGACGCGAGCGTGTCCGCACGCGGGAACCGACGGGTGTTGCGGGCGAGGTCCAGCTCGGAGCGGACGATCGAGAACGACTCGGTGACGTCGGCGGGGTCGAGCACGGTGAACGACGGCGACAGCCCGATCGAGTCGGCGTGGATGCGCAGCAACCGGTTGGCGACCGAGTGGAAGGTGCCGCCCCACACCCGGTTGGCCGCGACTCGGTCGGTCATCGTGGCCACGCGATCGAGCATCTCGACCGCCGCCCGCCGTGTGAAGGTGAGCAGGAGGATCCGGTCCGGGTCGACGTCGTCCTCGATCAGGCGTGCGACCCGTGCCGCGAGCGTGCCCGTCTTGCCGGTACCGGCACCGGCGACGACGAGGAGGGCGGGCGACTCGTCGAACACCGCGTCGCGCTGCTGGTCGTTCAGCCGCGTCAGCCAGTCGGGTTCGGAGTCCACGAACACTCGTTCGACGATAGTGCAACCGGGCCCGCCCGGACACCTCGAATCGGCGGCGGGCCTCGCCGACGACGCAGCTACCCTGTCCGCCGTGCTGACCGCATCGGGCTTGTCTCGCGCCCACGGCGACCGTGTCCTGTTCAAGGACCTGACCCTGAAGCTGCTTCCGGGTCACCGGACCGCGCTCGTGGGCGGCAACGGCGTCGGCAAGACGACGCTGCTCGAGATCGTCGTCGGCATCCATCCGCCCGACACCGGTGAGGTGCACTGGCAGAAGGGCAGCCGGGTCGGCTACCTCCCGCAGGACCTGACCGAGAAGGTCGAGGGGCCGGTGCTCGATGTCGCCATGGCCGGTGCGACCCACATCACCGAGGTCGCGGATCGGCTCCGCGAGCTGGAAGCCCAGCTGGGCACCGCGACCGGCGACGAGCAGACCAAGGTCATCGAACGCTACGGCGAGGCGCAGAGCCGTTTCGAGCAGCTCGGCGGCTACGCGCTCGAGGCCGAAGCACATCGCGTGTTGGCCGGCCTCGGCTTCAGCCCGGAGATGGCCGGCAAGGACGTGTCGGAGCTCTCGGGCGGATGGCGCATGCGCCTCGCCCTCGCACGCCTCCTGCTGTCCGAGCCGGACGTGCTCGTGCTCGACGAGCCCACCAACCACCTCGACGTCGACTCGGTCGCATGGCTCGAAGCCCACCTCGCTGCCTGGACCGGCTCGCTGCTGTTCGTGTCACACGACCGCGACTTCATCGACGGCATCGCCAACCGGGTGGTCGAGATCATCGACGGCAAGGGCACCGAGTACGTCGGTGGGTTCGCCGAGTTCGTCGTCGCCCGTGAAGAGGCGATGGCCCAGGCACGCGCCGCCGCGGCACAGCAGGCCCGCAAGCAGGCGCACATCGAACAGTTCGTCGAACGGTTCCGCTACAAGGCGACCAAGGCCAAGCAGGTCCAGAGCCGACTGAAGACGTTGGCGAAGCTCGATGAGATCGAGGTCCCGACGCACAAGGAGCTGAAGGCCCGCTTCGCCTACCCCGAGCCCCAGCGCTCGTCGCGGGTCGTGGCCGAGTTCGTGGACGTGACCGCCGGCTACGACGGTGTGCCGGTGCTTCGTGACGTCTCGTTCGTCGTCGAGCGTGGCCGCAAGATCGCGCTGGTCGGGCCGAACGGCGCCGGGAAGACCACCCTCATCAAGCACCTGCTCGGCGAACTCGACGCCATCGAGGGCACCGTCACGATCGGCAACAACGTCGACCACGCCACGTTCAACCAGCACCAGGCCGAGGTCCTCGATCAGTCGAAGTCGGTGTTCGAGGAGTTCCGGGCCAACACCGGCAACCCGCTCGACCGCAACCTGCGCACCACCCTCGGATCGTTCGGGTTCACCGGCGACGCGGCCGACCGACAGATCGCCGAGCTCTCGGGCGGCGAGCAGACCCGCCTCTCACTCGCCATCACCATGGCGAATCCGGTCAACCTCCTCATCCTCGACGAGCCGACGAACCACCTCGATCTGCCCAGCTGCGACCTGCTCGAGGATGCGTTGCGGGCCTATCCGGGGACCGTCGTCCTGGTCACCCACGACCGTCACCTGATCCGAGGCGTGGCGGACGCCCTGGTCGAGGTGCGTGACGGGACCGCTCGCTGGCACGAGGGTGTCGACGAGGCGATCCTCAACCCTCACGCCGCCGCGGCAGCGCAGGCCGAGACCGCCAAGAAGGCCGCCGCTGCGAAGAAGACTGCTGCGAAGAAGGCGGGGCCGGACAAGGCCGGCCCGACCGATGGTCAGCACGGCGCCGCGTCACGCAAGCAGCAGCGTCGTGACGCCGCCGAGTCGCGCAACGCGGACTACAAGGCCACCAAGGAGCTGAAGAAGCGGCTCCAGCGTGTGGAGCGTGACTGGGAAGCGGCGGAAGCCCGCCTGGTCGAGCTGCAGACCGAGATGGCCGATCCGGCGACGTACGCGGACCCGGATCGGCTGCGCGAGCTCACCACCACCCACGACGAGGTGAAGGACAAGGCCGCGGACCTCATGTCCGAGTGGGAACGCCTCTCCGCACG
>JAHDHM010000008.1:0-11331 GCA_020631315.1 Acidimicrobiales bacterium | reverse complement strand
TCAGAGCACGGGTTTCAGCAGCTCCGGTGCGACGGCGCAGTCGGTCCGCAACCGCAGTTCGTCGCCGGGACGGCGACCGTCGGGTCCGACCAGCACGTCGATGAGATCGACGGGGACGATCTCCTCGTCCTCGTCCCAGGGCTCGGGGCCGCGGAGCGGGGCCGAGGCGTAGGACCACATCGACGGTGGCAGGCAGCGCGCCGTCGGCACCACGGCCCACACCTCGGCGCCGAGGGCCCGGCCCGTGGCCGCTGCGGCCAACGAACCGGCAGGGGCGACGATGCCGCCGTCACCGGCGATGGCCGCCTCGAGCAACACGACCTGGGCAACCGACACAGCTCCGCCGAGACCCGTCGACGGCACGTCCTCGGCATCGACGTCACGGGCGTCGAGCTGGCGGACCAGACCGCTGCCTTCGCCGAACTGGTCGATCACCAGGACGTGCAGGTCGCCGCGGCGCACGAGCGCGGACGGCACCGCGTCGGGCCAGCCGAGCACGACGACGGTGGCGTCATCGGGCAGGGCGGCGGCGAGTTCGCGGGCCGTCGGATCCGCGTCGAGCTCGTCGGCGAGGTCCCAGGCGGCGCGCATCGGGTCCGTGGCGGTCAGCACACGCGAGGCCAGCGTCCACAGCGCACCGGCCCGCGGATGCTTGTCGACGAGGCGCCGGCACGACGTCACGAGACCGGCCGGGTCGAGCCCGAGGGCACTCAGGGCACCCGCAGCCTCTCTCGTGAGCATGGCCTGGTCGACCCCGCCCGCTCGTGCCACGTACCGCAGTCGTTCGATCGGATGCACCGGAGTGACGATAGTGGCGGGTCCGTGCGTTAACGTTTCCGCCCGTGGCTACGGATCCCTCCCCTGAGATCGAACTCGCTGACCTGTCCGGTTACGAGGCGACGCTCGGCGTTCGCCTGACCATGTTCAACATGCTGTCGGCCGTGATCGACCCGTACACCCACCAGTCGGGTTGGATCATCCCCACCGCGGCTCGCCTGTTCGAGCACTACCAGGAGGCCGACATCCGCTGCGGCTTCATCGTGGCGGCCGACGCGGACGGTGCTCGCTCCTACATGGGCAAGTACGCCGACGAGTACCAGGTCATCCTCGACCCGGATCGTGCACTGATCGGCTCGATGGAACTCGAGGAGCTGCCGGCGCTGGTCCACATCCGTCAGGACGCCAGCCTCGCTGCCTCTGCCGAGGGTTGGAACCCCGACGACTGGGGCGTCGTGCTCGACTCCGTCGGTGAGGCCATGCACTGGCGCACCCAGCCGCAGCTGCCCGCACCGGGTGACCCCGGCGCCTTCCGCGGCACTCCCGCACTGGGGTGAGCGACGCGGGCCATCCGCCCGGTACCGCCGTCATCGAACCGCGCTGGTCGCGCCGCCTCCACTTCGACGCCGCCTCCACTTCGACGACGGTTCCACTTCGACGACGTGCTCCACTTCGTCAACTGGTTCCTGTTGATCGGCGGCGTCTGCACGTTCCTGCTGCCGACGAGTGAGTCGCTGCTCGTGATCTTCGCGCTCGGTGTCGGCGCCAGTGCCACGGCGATCGTGCTGTGGGAGTTCGTGGAGTTCCTCGTCCAGGAGTCGGGGACGACCGGCCTGCAGCTCACCTACGAGGACACCATCACCGACTTGATGGAGTCGTGGATCGGCGGTGTCGTCGGCGCCGCAGTGGTGACCGGCACCCGTTGGCGCGAGCTGGTTCGTCCCGACTCTCGGAGCACGGCTGTCTGAGCGGTAGCGTCGTCAGCGCATGGCTGACTTCTCGTACTCCGATCTCCTGCCCCTCGGTCCGGACACGACGACCTACCGGCACATCACCTCCGACCACGTGTCGACGTTCGAGGCCGCTGGCTCCACGTTCGTCAAGGTCGAGCCCGAGGCGCTGCGGTTGCTCACCGCCGAGGCGATGCGCGACATCGCCCACTTCCTGCGCACCGAGCACCTGACCCAGCTGTCGTCGATCCTCGACGACCCGGAGGCCTCGCCGAACGACCGGTTCGTGGCCGAGGAGCTGCTGAAGAACGCCAACATCGCCGCCGGGGGCGTGCTCCCGATGTGCCAGGACACCGGCACCGCGATCGTGATGGGCAAGAAGGGCCAGCAGGTCTTCACCGGCTTCGACGACGCCGCCATGATCAGCCAGGGCGTCTACGACACCTACGACACGTCGAACCTGCGCTACAGCCAGCTGGCGCCGCTCGACATGTTCACCGAGAAGAACACGGGCAACAACCTGCCCGCTCAGATCGAGCTGTACGCCGACCAGGGCGACGCCTACAAGTTCCTGTTCATGGCCAAGGGCGGCGGTTCGGCCAACAAGTCGTATCTGTTCCAGGAGACCAAGGCGCTGCTCAACCCGACCAGCCTCATGCGCTTCCTGGACGAGAAGCTGCGTGGCCTCGGCACCGCCGCCTGCCCGCCGTACCACCTGGCTGTGGTCATCGGTGGCACGTCTGCGGAGTACACGCTGAAGACGGCGAAGTACGCCTCGGCCCACTACCTCGACAACCTGCCGACGTCGGGCGACGCAGCCACCGGTCACGGCTTCCGTGATCTCGAGTGGGAGCAGGAGATCCTCGGCCTCACCCGTGAGCTCGGCATCGGCGCCCAGTTCGGCGGCAAGTACTTCTGCCACGACGTGCGGGTCATCCGTCTCCCCCGCCACGGTGCCTCGAACCCGGTCGGCATCGCCGTCTCGTGCTCGGCGGACCGTCAGGCGCTCGGCAAGATCACGGCCGACGGCGTCTTCCTCGAACAGCTCGAGACCGACCCCGCTCGCTTCCTCCCCGAGACCACCGAGGCCGACCTCGGGGGCGAGGTCATCTCGATCGATCTCGACCAGCCGATGGACGCCATCCGCAACGAGCTCACCAAGTACCCGGTGAAGACCCGCCTGTCACTGACCGGCACGCTCGTCGTGGCCCGCGACATCGCCCACGCCAAGATCAAGGAACTCCTCGACTCGGGCCAGCCGATGCCCGAGTACCTGCGCAACCACCCCGTGTACTACGCCGGTCCGGCCAAGACCCCCGAGGGCTTCGCCTCGGGTTCGTTCGGCCCGACCACGGCAGGTCGCATGGACAGCTACGTCGAACAGTTCCAGGCCGCCGGTGGCTCGATGGTGATGCTGGCCAAGGGCAACCGCTCGCAGCAGGTCACCGATGCGTGCCGGGCCCACGGAGGGTTCTACCTCGGTTCGATCGGCGGCCCCGCCGCCCGCCTCGCACAGGACTCGATCCGCAAGGTCGAGGTGCTCGAGTACCCCGAGCTCGGCATGGAAGCCGTGTGGCGCATCGAGGTCGAGGACTTCCCGGCCTTCATCGTCGTCGACGACAAGGGCAACGACTTCTTCGCCGAGGTGTCCACCCCGGTCTCGATCCGCTGAGGACCGCACGGGACGTGATCGGATTGATCGGGACCTAGGTCCCTGTCGACGACATCGGCCGGTTCGTCATGGTGAACCCATGACCACCGCCATTCACCCGCCTCGTTCCACGTTCGTCGCCGGCACGGCTGGCGCCCCGTCGATCGCTCCGGCGGCTGCAGACCGCGCCGACGCGGCTGCGCCGGACACGTCGCTCGGTGCCTGTCTCAAGGTCGGGATGAGCGCCACGATCGCGGCGGTCTTCGTCCTGTCGACCGTTCTGATGTACCTCTACCGCGGCGACCTGGTCGAGTCCGCAGGACTCGGCGCGTTCTTCGCCTTCTGGCTGGGCTCCGGCTTCGGCGTGCTCGTGTCCGGCGTCTGGTGGGACTCCAGGCTTCGCGCTGCCGGCGAGCACTGAGACCGCCCGTCCTCAGGGCCGCCAGTAGGTCAGTGCGGCAACCACCCGTTCGGCGTAGGCCTGGTGGCCTTCGCCGTTCGGGTGGACACAGTCGGCCGCGTTGATCCACGTGTCGTGCTCGGCGTGGCCCCGCTGGCAATAGGGGTGCACGCCTTCGGTCGGAATGGGCAGCCTGCTGGCGAACCATCCCGAGCCGGCCCGAAGCGAGTCGAGGCCACGTCCGTTCGGTGCACCGTGGCCGTCCAGTGCATCGGACACGTCGACCACCGAGACCCGGCGAGGGTGGGCCGCTCCCGCCCTGGTGATCGCAGCCCTGAGCTCCTCGACCACGTAGGCCGTGACGTCGTAGAAGCACTGACCGCGACAGCCGGGCAGACCGTGGGGCGTGAGCGAGGTCGGGTTGTGCACGGTGGTCACGACGATGCGCGACGACGTCTGCTCGACGAGCGTCCCGAGGATCCTCCCGAGATTGGCTTCGGCCGACGCGATCCGCCGATCGGCGAGGGCCCGGTCGAAGTCGCCGTCATCGTCGAAGAAGGCCTGCGGCTTGTCGAAGCGCAGGTCGTTGGCGCCGACCGTCAGCAGGATCAGATCGGGGTTGGCGGCGACGGCCCACTCGAGCTGACTCATCGGCTCGGCCGCGAGTTCGCCAGGACCACCATCGACGTCGTCGGTCCACAGGTCGTGTGTGCGGGCGCCACCGCACGCCACCATCGCGAAGTCGGTGACACGGCCGTCGGCGGCCAGCGCGTCGAAGACTCGTCGAGTCCAGGCGCCACCGCGATCCTGGTCGCGGTTGCACTCGTCGGTACCGAAGTAGTCCGTCAGCTCCAGTCCCTGTCCGCTGGCGATCGAATCCCCCATCGCCAGCACGAGACCCTCACTGCGCGGCGCCAGGACATCGACGATCGTCACCTCGGCGAGCCCGTCGACGATCGCCGCGATCCGGTGACGGCCGAGTGCCTCGGTGTCGGGTCGCCAGATGAGCACACGCCCGCGATCCGAGGCCCAGGCACCGTCGGGGATCTCCTCCCAGCTGACCGTGCTGGTGCGCTCGCCGAGGCGCAACACCAACATCTCGCCCACCACGACGGCACGGTCGCGCTCGATCGTCGACGACCCTGCGCTCGACAGGGCGTCGCTCGGCGACGCGGTGCTCGACAAGGCGTCGCTCGGCGACGCGGTGGCCGGCGCCGCGGGGAGGAGCGTGGCTGCCATCGCTGCCACGACACTCAGCAGTCCGAGCACTCGACCGGCGACCCGTCGTGCAGGTCGTGGGTTGTCGCTCGGCTGCTGCATGTTCACTCGATTCGGCCGTCCCGCTCGATTCGCTCGATCCAACGCACCACGCCGACGTCGTCGAGCGGCGCGCAGAACAGCTGTCCTTGTGCATAACGGCACCCGAGCGCCATCAGTTCCCGGATCTGGTCCAACTGTTCGACACCCTCTGCGACGGCATCGATGCCGATGCCCGATGCCATCGACGTCAGCGCACCGATCCGCCCGGCTGCGTCGTCGACACCTCGACCGAGATCGGCGACCAGCGCACCGTCGATCTTCACGTGATCGGCGCCGTAGCGGCGGAGACGTTCGATGGTCGTGTGGCCGGTGCCGAAGTCGTCGATGGCCACCAGACAGCCGATCGATCGGAGCGTGTCGAGGGCCCGGGTGGCCGTCGACGGGTCGGCGCTCAGCACGGACTCCGCGACCTCGAAGCAGAGCTGGTCGGCGACGATGCGGTGTTCTCGGATCGCCGACTCGGCGATGGTCCCGAGGTCCGGGGACCGCAGCATCGCTCGCGACAGGTTGACCGACACTCGCATCGGCGAGGCGTCGGCTCGTGTCGAGTTCCAGTGGTCGAGCTGTGCCGCGGCGCGGTCGATCACCCAGGCGTCGAGGTCGACGAGGAGGCCGGCGTCGGCGAACTGGGGCAGGACATCGGCTGGGTGGAGCGTGCCCCGTTCAGGGTGCTGCCACCGCAGGAAGGCCTCGGTGGAGAGCACGGCGCCGTCGGCGATCGCCATGACCGGCTGGAACACGAGTCGCAGCTCAGATCGTTCGATGGCCCGCTTGGCGTCGCGCGACTCGGCTGCGCGACGAGCTGCGCGGTCGTCCAACGACTCCGAATGCACGACGTACCGCGCTTTGCCACCTCGCTTTGCGGCGTACATCGCCGCGTCGGCGTCGGCGAGCAGTTCCTCACCGCGCGTCGACACCCCGCTGCCGACGGCGATGCCGATGCTCGCGCTCGAGGTGACGGCCTGTCCGTGGATGTTGAACGGCCGTGACATGGCGTCGATGAGTCGTTCGGCCACGACCACGGCGTCCTCGGGAGCGGCCATCTCGGCGCACAGGACGACGAACTCGTCACCGCCGAACCGGGCGACCGTGTCGCTCGGACGAATGGACCCGCGGAAGCGCTCGGCGATACCCGTCAGGAGGTCGTCGCCGGCATGGTGGCCGAGTTCGTCGTTGACCGTCTTGAGGTTGTCGAGGTCGCAGAACAGGACCGCAACGGGAGCTCCGGAGCGCTGGGATCTCGCCAATGCGTCGCCGAGGCGGTCGAGGAACTTGGCACGGTTGGCGAGGCCCGTCAGCGGATCGTGGAGCGCCTGGTAGGCGAGCTGATCCTCGACCTGGCGTCGACGCTGCTGGTCCGACTCGACGCTGGCGGCGAGCTGATCGACCGCGTCGGCGAGTTCACCGAGTTCGTCATCGCGGCCGTCGGCGACCCGTCGCGACCAGTCGCCGTCACCGAGCGCACCGGTGGCGGCGGTGAGCGCTTCGACTCGGCGGATGAGTCGGCGCACCAGCCACCATGCGACCGCAGCCGCCAGCAACAACGCCACCAGCACGGTGCCGATCGCCAGCCACCGGAGGGGTCCGAGTCCGTCGAGCACCTCGGCTTCGGACCGCGTGACGGTCACGGCGCTCGCGAGTCCGTCGACGGTTGCCGATCCGATCACCGGATCCGCCGGCACCGCCTCGCCGCCGGGAATCGGACCGTCGAACACGAACTGCACCGGGACCGTCGCCTGCAGGAAGTGGTCCGAGGCACCGAGACGATGGGTGAGCTGGACGAGGTCGGCGTCGAGCACGGCCGCCCACGGGCCGTCACCCTCACCGACGGCGGGAACCGTCGGCGCGTTCGGCCAGTCCGCCGGGCCCTCGACGACCATCTGCTGCGCATCGAGCACGGCCAGGCCCTGAGTCTGGCCCCACCACGTCATCGCGGCATCGAGCGGCGCGGCGAGGGCATCGGGCTCAGTGGCGAGACGGCCCTCCACGACAGGGAGCACCAGCTGCCCCCACTCGGCGATCGAACCGATCTCGTCATGGGCGATCTGAAGCCGGCCCTCGATCTCCTGGGCTCTCAGTTCGGCCTCGGCCTGCACCTGGGTGGCGGCACTGTCGAGCAACGAGTCGCGGGCGACGAGATACGAGGCCGCACCCAGCACGGCGATCGGGGCGACCAGGAGCAGCAGCGCGACGACGATCTTCGGGCGAAGACGCCCTCGCCATGGCCTGTGGCTGCCCTGCTCCATGTCCGATGCCCTGCTGCGACGTCCGTGGTGCACCTCACCGACGCAGCTGCACCGGTGCTGTACGAACCATCACCGCCCGGAGGGCACCAACCGTGAGTTGATCCTGCGTTGGGTGATGGCGGCCCTCGATGCTACCGGGGACGCCTCGTCGGCGATCCTCGGGACGGACGAGCGAGGACGAGCGGCGTCGATCGAAGGGGCGCCTTCAGCCGTGGTCGGGTTCCGTCTCGACGATCTGATAGCCGTGCTCGCCGGCGTTGTACTCCTCGACGACGAGACCGGCGGCGAGCGGCTGGGTCAGGTTCCACCGGTGACCGGCCGGATCGACGATCCATGCCGACCGTGCGCCGTGCGGTTGGTCTTCGGGCGGGCGCGTCCCCTCGGCGCCGGCGGCCACCGCGGCGTCGAACACGGCGTCCACCGAGTCGACCGTCATCACCAACGCGACGGTGGTGCCACCGAGATCGGTCGGCGAGTGCGCTCCCAGCTGCGGGTAGGCATCGGACAGGTAGAACACGGCGTCACCGACACGGAACTCGGCGTGACCGATGCGTCCGTCGTCGCCGACGAAACGCATGGTCTCGGTGGCGCCGAACGCCACCCGGTAGAAGTCGAGTGCTGCGGCTGCATCAGCGGCGGACAGGTAGGGGACGGCGTTCACGGAGACACTCCTGTTCGGTTCGTCGATGGATCGGTTCGTTCGGTCGGTCGCAGTCGGGACGTCGAGACCGAGTTGGTCGAGCACGCGCGCTCGGAGGTCGCGGACGAACCGCTCTCGCGGACGGCGGGGCTCAGGTTCGTGTCGAAGTGCGATGAACGGATCGGTCATGGGGTCACCTCTCCGTGAGCACGTCGAAAGGCCGCCTTGGCCCTCATGAGCAACGCTTCTGTCGCGTGGACGGTGCGGTCGAGCACCTCGGCGACCTCTGCCACGCTGAGACCGTCGAGGTAGCGAAGCGTCAGGACCGACCGGTGGTGCGCTCCCAGCTCGGCGAGCACTGCCTCGGCTCGGAGCCGGTCGAGCACGACGTCCCAGTCGTCGTCGACGGTGTCGTGTTCGACGACTGCGAGCTTCCGATGGACGACTTCCTGGTGCCGCCAGTGGTCGACGAGCTTGTGCCGAGCGACGCCGATGAGCCAGGCGACGCTCATCTCCGGTACGCGGTCTTGCTGCACTGCGGCGACGGCCGCCATGAAGACCTCGGAGGTGAGGTCCTCGGCGACGGCAGCAGAACCGCACCGGGACACCAGGTAGCCGTAGACGTCCGCGACCGACTGGTCGTAGAGCCTCACCAGATCGGCGGCCGGGTCACCCTGGCGGGTCGTGGTCTCGTTCACCAACCTGTCCATCGTGTCAGTCGCCGGTTTCCGACGCCCTGGTCCGGAGATTTCTGTCGGCTGCATCGTTTCCGTAGGGTCGGCGGCATGAAGATCCGCATCGGTTTCGGCCTCGGCACTCGGACGCTGACCAACCATCACGAGACGTTCGATCCGTTCCTCGACGCCCTCGAGGAGTGTGGTTTCGATTCGCTGTGGCTCAGCGAGCGCGCCGGAGGCGAGGCACCAGACCCGATGGTCGGCATGGCGTACGCGGCCGGCCGGACCAAGCGCCTGAAGTTCGGCACGTCGGTGATGGTGCTCCCGGGGCGGAACCCGGTGATGGTGGCGAAGGCGTTCGCCAGCCTCGACCGTCTGTCAGGCGGCCGTGTGCTCCCGGCGTTCGGACTCGGGGTGCGCGATCCGCACGAGCAGATGGCGTTCGGAGTCGAACGCAAGGAACGGGCGGCCTGGTTCGACGAGGCGCTGCCGCTCATCCGCCGTATCTGGACCGAGGACGTCGTCGACCACCAGGGCGAGCGGTTCCAGTACGAAGGGCTGCGGATCCAGCCGAAGCCGGTGCAGAACGACATCGACGTGTGGCTCGGCGGCGCCGCTCCGGCCGAGCTCCGACGGGTCGGGAGGCTCGCCGACGGCTGGTTGCCGTCGTTCTGCACACCGGAGATCGCCGCCGAGGGTTGGACCTACATCAACGAGATCGCTGCGCGGCACGATCGTGAGATCGAGGACGACCACTTCGGTGTCCTGGTCCCCTACACCCACGACGATCTGAACGCTCAGACCCTCGAGCTGCTCGAACGGCGCGCACCGGGCGTCGATCCGAGCCACATCATCCCCCGCGGTTGGGATGGCCTGCGGGTCCAGCTGGAGCGGTTCATCGACGTCGGAGCGTCGAAGTTCGTGCCGGTGCTGGTCGGCGAACCCGACGACTGGACGAGAGAGCTGGAAGGCCTCGCTGCGGCGGTGCTGCCGCTCGAGAACTGACGTTCAGCAGCGGCCCAGCAGTCGCACGAGGGGAGGCGGCACGATGTCGGCGGCGACAGCCGCTCGGGCGAACACGTCGGCGTAGCGGGACTTGCGACGAGCACGAGCGCCGAGGAACCGACGGGCCTGATCGTCGAAGTCGCACCCTCGCCAGCCGGGTTGCCGTACGAAACGTTCCCAGGATCTCGCTTCACCCTCGTCCGTGAAGCAGCGCACGACCCGCTCCTCACCTAGGGCTCGAAGCATCGCTCCCTCGAGGTCGGGGTCGAGCACTGCGACACCATGCGCGTCGAGCTCGCCGACGGTGACCGACTGTCCGGTCCTCGACGAGAGCGCTCGGGCGACGAGGTGCGCCTCGGCGGAGTCGACGACGCCCAGCAGTCGGCGACCGGAGTGCTCGGCCGCGAATCGCCCGATGGCGTGCGCCCCGCCGATCGGGACCACTGCGACGCGACGCGCTCCGAGATCGAGACCCGACTCCGCCGCAAGTGCCTCGACGGCGATCTGGTCGCTGACTCCTTCGACGGCCACGATCGTGCCGGCGTCACCGAGTCGGCGCAGCGCCGCGTCGGTGGCATCGACCGACGCGGACGGACCATGCGGGTATCCCGCAACGTGTCGCACCTCGGCCTTGCGCATGTCGCCGATGCTCCCATGCAGACTCGATCCCACCAGTGCCATTTCTTGTCGACACCACCGGCATCGGCGACCCGGGTGTGTGTTCTCGCTCGGCGGACGGGCCTGACACACTCCGTCGATGGCATCTCGTACCGCTCTCCGATTCGTCGTGATCGCTCTCGTTCTCACCGCCGCTGCCTGCGGCGGAGGCGACGACGAGGCCGTACCGACACCGACCACCGCAGCGCAGGAGACCGACACCGGCGACGGGGCTGGAACCGAGACCACTGCGGCGCCCGACACGACGTCGGCCCCCGAACCGAGCGACGGCGACGAACCGTTCCGGCCGAGCCGCGACGAGATGTGTGCCGTCGTCGACGGACAGGCCGATCAGCTCGCGGCATACGCAGGGATCGCCGAGATCGAGGAGCGCACCGGAGCCGTCCTCGGACGGGACTGCGCAGTGACGTCCACCTCGGTCGGCTACGTGTCGCTGTCGCTGCTGCCCGCCATCACGTCCGACGTGCAGGACGCCGCCGACGGGTTCGATGGCGTGCAGTCGACCTCACCGGGCCTCGTCGACGGCATCCTCATCGAGGACCCGGCAGGTCTCACCCAGATCGCCGTGTTCGGACTGTCCGGCTCCGTGTTCCAGGTCCAGATGGAGAGCGACGGTGCCAGCACCTCGATCGACATGGTGTTGGAGGCCGCCATCAAACTGCGTTTCGGACTGTCGAACCTCTGACCGAAACCATCGGAGCCAAGGCGCTCCTCAGGCTGACGGCGCGACGAGTCGCGAGCGGGTCCAGAGCTGTGCCGCTGCGAAGTCGGCGACGAGCGCTGCGACGACGAGCGTGGCGACCACGCCGCCGGTGCTGAACACGCCGACGGCGACCAACGCCACGGACGCAACCACCCAGCCGACGTCGCCCATCGAGATCATGAGCGACTCGCGGTACAGCACCTCGACGTCGCGGGTCGAGATCCACGCCACGAACAGAGCGAACGCCACGAGGCCACCGGCGACGATGCGAACGATCATCACGT
>JAHDHM010000341.1 GCA_020631315.1 Acidimicrobiales bacterium | reverse complement strand
CGCGCCGCTCGACGACGCCACCCCGGCACGCCGGGTCCTGTGCGAGCAACGCTGGCTCCCGAGCCGGCGGCGCGGGGACGGCGTCGACGTCCGCTTCCACGCCGGCGGCACGAGGCCCCTGCGGCCGGGGCCACGACCGGTCGTGCTCGTCCACGACGCGCAGTACCTCGATCATCCCGAGTGGTTCTCCACCGTCAAGCGGACCTACCTGCGCCTCCAGGTGCCGCGGAGCGTCAAGGCCGCACACCTCGTCGCCGCACCTTCGCAGCACGCGATCGACCGACTCGTCGAGGCCTTCGGCGTGCCACGCGACGCCACCGCACTGCTCCCGCACGGCATCGACATGCCGTCCGGCGGTGCGGAGCCGTTCGAGTCCGACCGGCCGGTGATCCTGTATCCGGCGATCACGTATCCGCACAAGCGGCACGAGCTGCTCATCCGGGCGGCTGCGCAGATGAGCTCACCGGCGCGGGTGGTGCTCGTCGGTGGCGAGGCGTCCGCCGAGGCGGAGGTCCAGCGACTGATCGACGACCTCGGCGTCGGCGACCGGGTCGAACGCACCGGGCGGGTGCCCGACCTCGACCTCGAACGTTGGTGGGCGAGTGCGTCGTTGCTCGCATGGCCATCTGCCTACGAGGGCTTCGGCGCACCCCTGGTCGAGGCGATGTGTCGTGGCGTGCCCGTCGTCGCATCGAACCGGACCGCAGTACCCGAGGTGGTCGGCACCGGAGGCGTCATCGTCGACTCCGATGACCCGAGCGTCTGGGCCGCTGAGCTCGACGCAGCGCTCGTACCGGAACGTTCGGCCGAGCTCGTGGCCGCCGGCCACGCTCGTGCGGCGGACTTCCGCGTGGACCGCGCCGTCGACCACCTCCTGGAGATCGTGCACCGCGCCGCCGATTGAGACCGCTCGGCGATGGCAGGTGGGGCGCGACCTGATCGCCGTGCAGCGGTACCGTCGGCCCCGATGCAGCTGTTGGTCATCTGTCCGCACTTCGAGCCCGACGTCGCGCCCACCGGTGTCGTGATGACCCGCATCGTGCACGAGCTCGCAGCACGAGGTCACGAGCTGCACGTCGTCACGTCGCTGCCCTGGTACCTGCATCACGAGGTCGAGCCGGGGTGGGGCGGTCGGCTCCGGCGGACCGAGGACGTCGAGTGGGGACGCATCACCCGCCTCCATCCGTTCCCGGCGCCGGACAAGACGAACCTGTTCCGTCGATCGCTCTCCTTCGGCGGGTTCACCGCCATGGCCACCCTCGTGGCCTCGTGGGGCCGAAAGGTCGACGGCGTCCTGGCGATGTCGCCGCCGCTGACGCTCGGCCCGGCTGGCTGGGTCGCCGGCATGGCTCGTCGAGCGCCCGTCGTGTTCAACATCCAGGACGTCTACCCGGACGTCGCCGTCGAGGTCGGAGCGATCACCGGCAAGCGGGTGATCGCCGCCCTGAGCTGGCTCGAACGCTTCAGCTACGCACGGGCCGACGCGGTGACGGTGCTGTCGGATGACCTCCACCGGAATCTGGCCGAGAAGACCGACCCGTCCAAGGTCCGCGTCATCCCGAACTTCGTCGACACCGACGTGATCCGGCCCGCCGATCGCGACAACACCTACCGCAGGGAGCTCGGTCTCTCGCCCGAGCAGACGGTGATCATGTACGCGGGGAACATCGGCTACTCCCAACCGCTCGAGCTGATCGTCGCCGCCGCACGTGAGCTCGCGGACCGACCCGACATCCACTTCGTCGTCAACGGCAGCGGGTCGGGGCGTGCTGCCGTCGAGGATGCGGCGAAAGGCCTCGACAACATCACGTTCCGCGACCTGCAGCCGGTGGAGCGGCTGCCCGAGGTGCTCGCCGCCGGCGACGTCCACCTGGTGTTGCTCCGCAAGGGCCTTGCAGCCTCTTCCGTGCCGTCGAAGACGTACTCGATCCTCGCTGCCGGCCGCCCGATCATCTGCTCTGTCGACGAGGGCACCGAGGTGGTTCGCCTGGTCGAAGGGGCCGATGCCGGCATCGCCGTGCCGCCAGAGGACGCTGCTGCCTTCACCGCCGCAGTGCGTGAGCTGGCGGACGACCCGGACCGCCGTCGAGCCTCCGGGGAACGGGCTCGGGCACACGTCGAGGAAGAGTTCTCGCCGGCCGCGGTCGCTGCCACCTACGAGGCCCTCTTCGAGGAACTCCGCTACTGAGTACTCCGTTGCCGGGGCGGCGCGTCCCCGGTGGCGCGGAGCGGTAGCGTGGAACGCCGTATGGCCAAGTCCTCCTCAGTCAACAAGGTCGCCAAGGCAGCTGCTTCCGGCGGCCGCACCCAGGCGCGACCTGGTGAGCGCAACATCTTCTTCCCCGTCGCCATGGCGGCCGTGGTGCTCATCGGCATCGTCTTCATCGTCCTCGCCCGGAGCGAGCGGATCGAGAACGCCGACAACTCGGCGCCTCGAGCCGGCCAGGATCACTGGCACTCCGCCTACGAGGTCAACATCTGCGGCGAGGTCCAAGCGGTCCTGCCGAACGACTCCGTCGACGACCGCACCGGCATCCACACCCACGGCGACGGTCTGATCCACATCCACCCGTTCCTCGCCAGCGTCCAGGGTCGCAACGCGACGCTCGGCGTGTTCTTGGAAGAGGGCGGGTTCTCGATCAGTGACGAGCGCCTCGAGGTGCCGGCGGGCACGTTCGACGAGGCCGACGCGACCTGCAACGGCAACCCTGCCGAGATCGTGGTCCTCAAGTGGGTCAACGTCTCGGCCGACGACCCCGTCGTGTTCAGTGAGGGCCTCGCCGACATCCGCTTCGACAACAACGACCCGCGTCGCGGTCAGTTGTTCACGATCGCTGTCGTCGAGAAGGACGCCGATCTCGACTTCGCTGCGCTGAAGCCGAACCGCGACTTCCTCGAGAACTACATCATCTCGGAGCTCGACGAGCTGCCGATCAGCGAACCGGACCCGATCGACGGCGACACGACCACCACCACCGTCGCAGACGAGTCCACCGAAGGGCAGTGACATGAAGGCGATGGTCCTCGTCGGAGGTTTCGGCACGCGGTTGCGACCGCTGACGTTGACCACGCCCAAGCAGATGCTGCCGATCGCCGGCCGTCCCATGATCGAGTGGGTCGTCGGACGTCTCGCCCAGTTCGGGGTCGACGAGGTCGTCCTGAGCCTCGGGTACCGCCCCGACGCGTTCATCGAGGCCTACCCCGACCAGATGTGCGCCGGCGTGCCCATCCGCTACGTCACCGAGCCCGAGCCGCTCGGCACTGCTGGTGCCGTCCGATTCGCCGCCCGTGAAGCCGGGCTGGACGACACGTTCCTCGTGTTGAACGGCGACGTGCTCACCGACCTCGACGTCGGTGCGCTGGTCGACTTCCACCGTGAGCGTGGCGCCGAAGGCACCATCGCACTGCACCGAGTCGAGGACCCCTCCGCCTTCGGTGTGGTGCCGACCGACGACGCCGGCCGCGTCGTCGCCTTCGTCGAGAAGCCGCCGAAGGACGAAGCACCGACCGATCTGATCAACGCCGGTACCTACGTGTTGGAACCGTCGGTCGTCGATCGCATTCCTGACGGCCGTCAGGTGTCGATCGAACGCGAGACCTTCCCGGCGCTCGTCGAGGCCGGTTCACTGTTCGCGATGCCGGCCGAGACCTACTGGCTCGACACCGGCACCCCGCAGCTCTACATCGAGGCGAACCTCGATGTCATCAACGGTCGCCGTAGCGATGTCTCGGCTGAAGCGGTTCGTGGCGACGTCGCCGCCGACGCATCGGTGAGCGACTCCGTCGTCGGCGTCGGTACGACCGTCGCCTCGGGCGCGGTGATCGAGCGTTCGGTCGTGATGAACGGTGTTGTCGTCGAGGAGGGTGCGATCGTCCGCGACTCGATCCTGATGGACGGTGTCCACGTCGGGGCCGGCGCACAGATCACGAACACCTCGGTCGTCGGTGCCGGCGAGCGGGTCGCCGACGCACAGGTCGTCGACGGCGAGCGGATCCCCCCACCGGAGTGAGGCTGACATGCGGGTGATGGTCACGGGCGGCGCCGGCTTCATCGGCTCGCACTTCGTCGACCGGCTCTTGGCCGAGGGACACGACGTCGACGTGGTCGACGACCTGTCGACCGGTTCGCTGGCGAACCTCGCCGACGCGCGGTCTCAGGGCGGCATGACCTTCCACCGGATGGACGCGCGCGACGCAGGCCGCGCTGG
>JAHDHM010000340.1 GCA_020631315.1 Acidimicrobiales bacterium | reverse complement strand
CGCACCTCATGGAACTCGACAAGGTCTACGCCGGCATCATCACCGATCACCGTGCCGCGATCGACACTTGCGGCCGGCTGGATCCCGTGACCGAGGACCTTCTGATCGGTCAGGCGCAGCAGCTCGAACTCTTCCAATGGTTCGTCAGGTCGATGCTCGGCATCTGAGCAACGGCCGCCTCCTCGAGGCGTCACGACAACCGACAACGTGTGTGCGGGGCCGTCTTCGGGCGGCCTCGCCGCCGCGTCGTCACGCCATCGACCGAACTTCGGGCTACAGCGTCGCGACGACATCATCGACGACAGCGACATGTGCGATGATCAGGGCCGCCACGGCGAGCAGGATCCGCCACGCGAGGTAGAGCAATGCAGATCGAACGACGAGACGGACCGACGACCGCCGTGTTCTCGGTCACCGGCGAGATCGACGCTCACACGAGCGCCGACCTGCTTGCCGTACTCGTTCGCGCCGAGGTTCCCGCCGACCAGCTACTCGTCGACACGTCTGCCGTGACGTTCATCGACTCGTCAGGGCTGTCCGTCTTCGTCGACGCGAAGCGCCAACTCGAGGCACGTGGCATCAGCCTCGAGCTCGTTCGGCCCAGCCAGCAGGTGCAGCGTCTGTTCGAGATCTCCGGGCTGGCGGCGGTGTTCGGTCTCGATACCTGACCCGGACCCAGCTGCGAGGTCCGAAGAAGTTCTGCCGAATCGGGTTTCGGAGTCGACACCGCCGGGTACGCCTGCCTCAACAGCAGAGGAGGCAGCACATGTCCACCATCGAACGTACCGATCTCCACCAGATGGCCGAGGAGCGCGCTGCACGCGCCCGACGTCTGCGCGAGCGAGCGCACGAGGTCGACGACCTGCCGCTGCTGCGCATGGCGGTGGAGCGACGCGCGGCCGAACACGAGCTCATCGCCACCGTGCTGTCCGAACGAGCCGGACGGACCCGGGTCGCGGCCAACTCCGACTCGGTCCGGGCCGCCAGCTGACACCACCACCCTCGTGAAGACACCGACCGCCGAACGCCGGTCATTCGCTGCGTCGACGGCAGCGCTCTCCGACATCCGCGCACATGTCGGGGAGCGCGTCGTCGCGCTCGGGTTCGGCGGGCGACGCGACGACATCGTCCTCGTGGTGTCGGAACTCGCCACCAACGCCATGACGGCCGCCAACGCGGCGGCCGCTTCCCACCGCGTGCCCGAGATCGAGATCGTCACACGTTCCGACGGCGAGATGTTCGAGCTGGTCGTGACCAACCGTGCCACCGACGCACCGTCTGTCTCGACGCGCCCTCTCGGCGACATCGCCGCCACGGCGACCTCAGGACGCGGCCTGCCGATCGTCGCAGCACTGTCCCAGGTCATGGTGGTCGAGCACCACGACGACATCGTCACGGTGTCCGCTCGCTTCCACCGCTGAGCGGCCGTTCAGCCGACGTCGGTCAGCGCGGCCACCGCTTCGTCGGGGCCCGACGCAGCCCTCGGGACGAGACGAACGTCGACGTGGCTCAACAGCGCCGTGCGCAGCAGGGCGTCAGCAGCACGGACCTCGACCATCGCCCATGGAGTCTGCGTGGTGGCGAGGTCCGTCGCATTGCGCCCGACGAACAACGTGCGGTGGTCCTCGAAGTCGTCGTTCACCAGCAGCAGGTCGCAGACTCCGGCGCGCAGCGCGTCGACCGTCTCCTCGAGCCCGCTGGCTGCGGCGTCGTGAGTTCGGCGGAACCGATAGTCGCGCAGCGCCCCGACGGTGGCCCGGGCGATCTCATCGGAAACCTCTCGGACGATCGCCTCAGCAGCCTTCTCGATCGAATCCACACGGACGTTCGGTGTCGCCACCCGAGCGGTGGCCGGCAACACTCCGTGGAGCCGCGGCACGAGCTCGTGCCGCTCTCCCGTCGGGTCGACGACCACGACCAAGGTGGCGTCGACCTGCTCGACGGCGTCGGCCGCCGCCCGGGCGATCTGGCCCGACGAACCGGTCAACTGGTGAACCCTCGGCTCCAAGCGGGGTTCGACCACCGCCAGATCCGCCCCGTTCTCATGCGTCGTGATCACGACGTGAGCGACCCGACGTTGCTCCCATTCGAGCATCGGCCCGCAGCGAGGGATTGGTGACAGATCAGCCAGGCTTCGTGAGGGCGGCTCGTCGCCGACATCGTCGAGCGCTGCGCCGTCAGCGGCGACGATCAGTCCACGACCCCCGTGTTCTGCGACGTCGAGGGGGGCGGACAGGCGACGAAGCGCTGTGTCGATCATCACCTCGGTGGCGCCCACGGCCAGCAGCGACTCGCGTCGCAGCTCGAGTGCCGTGGCCGCCGCCTCGGCCGGACTGCGATCTACGTCCACGTAGACGGACAGGAACGGGCCAGGGTGAGCGAGCACTCGCCGAAGGCCTTCGATGGTGGTCAGTTCCACGGACATGGTGGGCGTTCCTTTCGACAGAGGTCGTCAGTGGGCGCTTGCCCGTTCGACCGAGTCGCCAAACGTTTGATCGACCTGTGCTGCGGGTACGCACCCGGCACGAGACGAAAGGACGATGATGCACACCACCCATCCCGCGACCCACGCTCCGACGCAGGAGTCCGCACTGCCCGCGACTGACCCACGAGCAGCAACCGACTCCGCACGCCAAGCGCCCCTTCGTCACGTCGCAAGCGGCAGCGGGCCGTTCACCACCGCGTACTTGAGGGTGCACGACGATGCTCACGCGGAGCTGGTCGGCGGCGGCGTACCGGCAGCGAAGGTCGACGAAGCCTTGGAGCGGCTGGCTGCACTCCGCAACGTCGGCGACGTGGAGACGCACGCGTTGGTGTCATCCTCCGATGGCCGCTTCGCCGTGCGAGCGTTCCACGAGCCCGTCCGACACTCGCAGGTCACCGTCGGCAACGTGACACGCCTCGGGCCGTGGCTGGAGCTCAGCGCGCTGTCACCTTCGATGCTGGTGCTGCTGGCCCACGACGACTGTCTCGAAGTCGTCGACGTGGGTCCCGGTGCAGTCGGGCCCAGCTCGAGAAACCTGGGCCTCCTGGACCCCGCCGGCGCCACCGCTCTCGCCCGACGCATCGAGCCCGACATCACGATCGTCGTCGGCGCCGCTGACTCACTTCGGCATGAGCTCGCCGTCGACCTCGCCGGTGCGGGCACCTCTCACCTCCAGTTCATCGACCCCGAAACCGACGACGAACCGCTCGCCGACCAGTTCACCCGAGTGTCCGCCCATCACGCGAGCCAGTCGGCGGTCGCGGCCCTCACCGAACTCCGCAGTGCCCGCGCTGCGGGTCTCGTCGTCGAGGGACGCTCACTCATCGGCCACCAACTCAGCGGTGTGCTTCGACTGATCGCGACCGACGACGTGGAGATCGAGCGAGAGATGGTGGGAACCCTTTCCCTCGTCGACTCAGCCGTGCACAGGGCCGTGCGCTCAGGTGTCCCCGTGTCGATGGTGCCGACCGTCGACCACGGTGGACCACTCGCCGGAGTCGCTGCGATCCTCCCTGCACGTGACCGGTTCGAGGTGATCAGTTCTTGACCTCGCGTCTGAGCAGCTCCAGCGAGCGCCGCAGTAGACGAGACACGTGCATCTGGCTCACACCGACTGCGTCGGCGATCTCCTGCTGCGAACGTTCTTCGACGAAGCGGAGCCGGAGGATCTCCTGCTCGCGTTCGGGCAAGCCGGCGACGAGTTCGTCCAGCAGCAGGCGGTCCGGAAGCTCCTCGACGCGGTCGTCGGTCACCCCGACACGGTCGGCCACGCTGACGCCGTCAGGGCCCGCCGGCGCATCGAGCGGGCTGCTCGAGTAGAGCGAGCCGGCATCGAGTGCCTCGATGACCAGCTCGACGTCGAGACCCAGCCGCTCACCGATCTGCGCTGCGGTCGGTGCTGCACCGAGGTCCCGTCGCAGCGCGTCTTCGGTCTGGCGCACCTGGAGGTGACGCTCCTTGAGCGAGCGCGGGACCTTCACGGACCACGTCGCATCTCGGAAGTGATGCTTGATCTCGCCTTCGATCGTGCGCCCGGCGAAGGTCGTGAACTTCACACCCTTCGACACGTCGAAACGGTCCACAGCCTTCACCAACGCCAACATCGCGATCTGGTGGAGGTCGTCGTCGCTCACTCCACGGCGTGCGTACCGCCTCGACACATGGCGAGCGAAGCCCGCGAACTCCTCGACGACCGCGTTCCGGTCCTCGACACGTCCGGTCGCTGCGAATC
>JAHDHM010000339.1 GCA_020631315.1 Acidimicrobiales bacterium | reverse complement strand
TGGACTGACCGCATCGTCACCTTCGTCGACGATCTGCCGGCGGCGTCCACCTGAGCGACGTTCCCGACGGGCCGGACTCGACAGCGCTCGAACTCAGCGATACAGATGTCGACTTCGCGATCGAGAGGTGGGCATGATGACTGGACTCAAGGGACTCGCAGCGGTGTCGGCAGCGGCACTGCTGATCCTCGCCGCTGCCTTGCCAGCCGCTGCGAATCCGACCGTGGTTCCAGCGCCGATCGGCGAGGTGCAAGAAGCTCGGTCCGATCGAACCGTCGCGGTCAGTGACGACGGTCGCTACGTCGTTTTCGACGCTGCCCCGACGATGACGCTGACGAGGTCGTTCTGGGTCGACAGCGCGACCGGTGAGCAGCATCAGCTCACCGAGTTCTTCCGCTATCTCGCCGCCGACGTCTCCTCGGACGGAGACCAAGTGCTCATGCACGGCTATCTCGCCGACGACGTGAGAGACCGCCTCGAGGTGCTGAACCCTCGAGACGGCTCATCGACGCTGGTGGCACTCGAGGACGAATGGGCAGGCGGGCTCGCGCTGCATTCGCCGCGCTTCGTGGCCGGCGACACCCGGGTGATCTTCGGCGTCATCACCGACACCGATGTGGAAATCGTTCGCCGCACGATCTCCTCCGGAGCGACCACCACCTACCCGTCGATGCCCAACGGATGGCGCGTCATCGAGTTCTCACGGGACGGCCGCTACGCGTTGGTCACTGACGGCAACAACAGCATCTTCCGCCGAACGGTTGCGACCGGGGCGAACGAATTGATCGTCGTTGCGTCGATCGTCGGCGCCGCGATCAGCTCGGACGGTCGGTTCGTGGTGGTCGACGAGATGCTGTACGACCTGGTCGCTGGCTCCTCCTTGCAGTTCGTGGGATCGGTCGACAAGAACGGCATCGACCCAGGTGGCTACTCCGCCGTCGATGTGAGCGACGACGGTTCGGTCGTCGCGTTCGCCACTTCCGAGCCGCTCTCCGCTTCGGACACGAACAACCGGACCGACGTGTACGTGTGGCGCCGCTCTGGCACCGCCAGCCAACGCATCAGTCTGAGTGACGTCGGCACGCAACTCGGCGGACCGTCGAGCGGCGTCCACCTGACGCCCGACGGCTCGGTGGCGATCGTGCAGTCCCAGAGCGTCGGCGTGGCCGCGACGGTGAGCGGGCAGGCGGGCGTCGGTGCTGCCCTCATTCGGGTTGAGCTCGACACGTTGCCGACCGAGGGCATCGTCGACGTGGCGCTCGTACCCGGGGGCGGCATCCTTCGTCTCGACCGAGCCGGGGCGGTGTCCGCCTCGGCTGGCGCCGTGGCGTATGGCGACTGTGTCGACGGTCCCGGTCGTCTGCTGCTCGATCCAGGAGAGTCAGCGTCGTCCATCAGTCCGACACCGAGTGGTGACGGCTACTGGATCTTCACCGATCGAGGCCGCGCGTTCGCCTGTGGGGCGGCGACGTCGTTCGGTGACCTGGGCGACATCGCGCTCGATGGGCCTGTCGTCGATTCCATCGCCACCGTCACCGGTCTCGGCTACTACATGGTCGCCGCCGACGGCGGACTCTTCGCGTTCGGCGACGCTGTGTATCGAGGCTCGGTGCCTCAGGTGCTGCCGGGCGTCCCGCTCGCTGCACCGGTCGTCGCGATCTCCGTGACCGACAGCAACGGTGGGTATCGCATGCTGGCTGCGGACGGTGGCATGTTCAACTTCGGCGATGCGGACTTCCATGGCTCGATTCCCGAGGTGCTGCCTGGTGTCCCACTCGCCGGGTCAGTCGTCGGAATGGTCGCATCTCCACGCGGCTATCTGATGGTTGCCACCGATGGCGGGATCTTCAACTTCGGCGAGTCGGTGTTTCACGGTTCGCTCGGCGACAATCCGCCCCCGACGCCCATCGGCTCGGTGGTCGTCGTCCCCGATCTCTCGGGCTACGTGATGTTCGACGAAAGCGGCGTGGCCTATCCCTTCGGTACTGGGTCGTCGATCCTCTGACTCAGAGGCCGGGTGTCGGCTCCGTACTGAGGTCGGGCGATACTGCAGTGGTGTCCTCCGGCGAGAATGTCTCGCAGGGTTGAGGCGTCGAGGAGTCACGGCATGACCACCATCGCATGGGTTGTGGTCGGTGCAGCCTGCGTGGCCATGGCCGCGCTGCAGATCCGGTACCTGCTGTGGTTTCGCGGTTCGCGGCTGATCGACGCTGCTGCAGCCGCGGGCGGGATCGAGCCCGAGGAGATCGTCGAGGGTGAGCCGCTGGTGCCCGTGCGCACGGGTGGCTTGTTCGTCGGACGCCGTGCTGCGCTGCTCGACCTGACCGACATGGAGTCGCCTCGGCTGCGCGATGGCGACCGCGTCCTCGAGCTGCCCGCCTGGGGGTCACGTCAGTGGAGGATTCTGCGGTCGTCGGGAACGATCCAGATGATCGTCGCACTCAAGGACCAGACCCCGAAGCGCACCGAGTTCGACGTCCCGCAGGCGATGGAACCGTGGCTGCCGGCCCTGCCGAAGGACGCGCTCAGCGACCTGCGCGACCGCGCCCCCTGGCGTCGTATCTGAGCGTCAGGCGCGGAGGCGGGCCGAGTGGAGGCGTTCGTAGTGGGGGAGGGCGCTGTCGTACTGGCGGCGCAGCTCCGGCGTGAGCGTCGAGATGTCGGCGTCCTTGCGTGGCTGCGGCTTGAGTCCGTCGGAGTCACGGAGACTGGCGTGCCACACGTCGTCGTTGCCGTCGAACCACAGCACCTCGGAACGTGATCCGGGCTCCCAGGTGAGGGCGTCCTCGACGAACGGGATGCCGATGGCGTCGCACCACGCTTCGACCATGGCCGGGGGATCGGCCAACACGTCGTCGCTGTCGATCACCACGGGGGTCTCGCCGGTCTCGCGGATGAGCCGTTCGAACAGGGTGCGCTGCTCGGCGAAGCCGACCTCGCGGTCGGTGAAGGCGACGTCGCCGTCGTCGGACTTCTCGTAGCTGCGCTGGAGCGAGGTCATCACCTTCGCCGGGTCGCGGATCAAGAAGCTGTGCTGGAAGCTGCCGAGCCAGTCCGACGTCCACAGGTGGTCGGTGTACTGCGGGAAGTCCTTCACGAACACCGGCATCTGCTCGGCAGCCTCGTGGAGGCGGGCGGTCACCTCGTCGAAGGTGAAGCCGTCCTTGCGGGGCGTGTCGACCGTGACGCCGGGCGCCATGGCCTCGGCGCCCTGGTACCAGGCGGGGCCGTACGGTTCGTGGAAGCAGGCCATGTCGCCGCGCATGCGCATCATCCACTCGAACGCCGTCGAGGTGGTGCGAGGGATGCCCCACAGGATGTGGATCGGGTGTGCCATCACAGGCCTCCGAGGAGGGTGCCGGGGGTGTGGTCGGGACGCACGCCCAGGGTGCGGAAGATCGCCCAGTAGAGCGAGACGTCGGCCGAGACGACGGGCTTGCCGACGGCGGCCTCCATCTGTTCGATCCAGAACAACGCACGGCGGGGGAGGCCGTCGGCGTCGCGGAAGTTCGGCATGCCGTTGATCAAGATGATGTCCGCGTCGGGTGCGGCTTCGGCGGTGCGGACGACTGACTCGACCGCGGCCTCGCCGGGGAAGATCCAGTGCTGGTCGTTCACCCACTGTTGGTCGTCGAAGACGCCGAGGTCGACGAAGTTGCCGACGAACTGCAGATCGAGGTCGGCGCTGCGCAGGAAACGCGCCACGCCGTCGCGCCAGTCGGGCCAGAAGTAGACCGAGTTGAGTGCCACCTTCTCGGCGCCGAGGTGCTGCGCCGCGTCGACGAGGGTCATGCCGGCCATGTGGAACGGCGTCTCGTACGCCTCGGCGATGCGGTCGCAGTAGTCGCGGATGTCGGCGGCGCTGGTGCCGTTCACGTGCACCCAGTTGGTGCCCACCTGGCCGACGACGTCGGCGGCGTTGTTGGCCATGCAGTGCACGACCTCCTCGAGCAGGTGGAAGTTGTCCTTCCGCTGCGACAACTCGTGCGCGTACACCGGCGTGTGCAGCATCCGACCGTGCGCACCCACCTCGATCGGGGCGATGCGCAGGAAGTCCGACACGGCGGCGTCGAAGTCGTGCGGCGGGCACGTGAAGCCCACCTGGTGACGGAACAGCTTGTTGGACGGATCACTCCAACGCTCGGGCTTGCGGTATCCGTCTGGCGGATCGATCGTCACCACGTGGCGCCCCCTCAGGCCTCGGCGATTCGGCGCATCCTGCCAGA
>JAHDHM010000338.1 GCA_020631315.1 Acidimicrobiales bacterium | reverse complement strand
CGACCACCAGGATCTTGTGACCCGTCTGCATCGGGGAGCCTCCTCGCCGGCCGACGCCGACGCCCCTTATCGATACCGCGACGAGCTGAGAGAATCCTGAACCGTCAGCCGACGTGGACGCGGTCGGTGAAGTGAATGCCCGCGTCGAGCGTGCGATGCACCGGGCAGCGCGTGGCGATGTCGGCGATGCGGGCGCGCTGGTCCTCGTCGAAGTCACCCTCGACGAAGACGTCCGAGATCACGTGATCGATGAAGCCCGTGGCGTCGTCGTCGCAGTCCTCGCAGTCGTCGGCGTGGATGCGTTCGAACGAGTACTGCACCGACACGGAGTCGAGCTCGATCCCCTTTCGCTTCGCGTAGAAGGCGATGGTGATCGCCGTGCACGACGCGACGGAGCCGAGCAGCAACTCGTAGGGGTTCGGACCGAGGTCCGTACCGCCGAGATCGGTCGGCTCGTCGGCCACCCACTCGTGGCGGCCGTTGGTGATGGTGACATGCGTGCCACCGACGAGATCAGCGGTGATGGTCGTGGTCATGTCGGGATGAACCCGACGAACTCACGACATCATCCCGAGGACTACTCGTCCTTGGTCTCTTCCTTGAGGTCTTCCTTGGTGATGGGATCACCGACGGCCTGCACGATCACGTCGGTGGCCAGCGAGAAGACGAAGAGCGCAGCCGTGAGGATGGCGGCGGGAACGGTGGCCTTGGCCCAAGTCATCAGGAACCTCCAGGGGCGGACTCACAGAGGCTACCGAACCTCCGAGGCATGCCACGACCCTCGTGGGATCGGGCCGCAGTCAGGTGCGAGCGTCGGTCAGGTCCAGGCGTCGGTGGAGAGGAACCTCTGGAGCAGCGCGCGTTCGTCGTCGTAGGTGAGTTCACGCACCGCACGCACCACGGACCACCACTCGACGCGATCGACCTCGTGATCGTCGCGTGTCTCGGGGTCGTCGATCTCGCCCACCGGGGTCATCGGGAAGAAGGCGACGACCTTCACCCGCATCGGGTCGCGTTCTCCCGGGAGTGGATAGGACACGATCGCCGGTTCGCCGGCGATCACGGCCTCGACCCCGGTCTCCTCGAGCACCTCTCGCGTGGCGGTCTCGAACCAGGACTCGCCGTCGTCGACGTGGCCCTTCGGCAGCGTCCAGTCGTCGAACCGTGGACGGTGCACGACCAGCACCTCGGTCAGATGGCGGCGACGAGCCACCACCCCGCCGGCGGCGCGGGCCACGGGAGCCTCGGAGAATCGACCCATCGGCACAACGCTAGTGCCGCACCTGCGGACCACGGACCGGCCGAGGGCCTCGGGTACGATCTGCCGAGATGGGGGAAGCGCCGACAGCGACATCGGCCCCGGGTGTGCCGCTGGTCCGCAAGCTGATCCTCGCCAACCTCCTGCTCGGCGGGTTCGTGCTGGCCCTGGGGATCGTGTGGTGGTCGGGCAGCCAGGACGACCCGACCCCGGTGACCGAGGTGGCCGCCACGTCGAGCACCACCACGACGGTGCCGACCACCACGACCACCTCCACCACGACGACGACGACCACCACGACCACCACCACGACGACGACCACGACGATCCCCTACGACGGTTGGGTCGATCCCCGATCGTCGGGCCGACCGTGGGGTGACACGGTCGAGGGACTCCTGACCTTCCGCGGCTCACCGACTCGCAGCTTCCACGGCGAGGGGCCGATCCCCGAAGATCCAGAGATCCTGTGGTCGTTCCCCGAGTCGGGAGGCATGTGCTCGGAGTCCACGAGTGGCGGCGTCACCCGTACGTGGTGTGGCACCGGATGGACCGGACAGCCCGCCATCTGGGAGGTCGGCGACGAGACCTGGGTCGCGTTCGGTGCCTACGACAGGGCGGTCCACGTGTTGGACGCCGTGACCGGTGAACGAGAGTTCGACGACTTCGTGACCGGCGACATCATCAAGGGCAGCGTCACCATCGACCCGGACGGCTACCCGATCATCTACTCGGGTTCCCGCGACAACCACTTCCGGGCGCTGGCCTGGGACCGCGGCGGCGAGCTCGTCGAGCTGTGGCGACTGTCGGCCGACGACGTGGGCCCCACGAAGTGGAACAACGACTGGGACGGTGCCGCACTCGTCATCGACGACTACCTGTTCGAAGGCGGGGAGAACTCACGCATCCACATCGTCAAGCTCAACCGGGCCTACGACGAGGAAGGCCTGGTCACCGTCGATCCCGAGATCGTGTTCCACGCGGCCGGCTGGGACGACGAGCTGATCCGCGCCGTCGGCAACAACGTGTCGATCGAGAACTCGGTGACGATCAGCGGCAACACGCTGTACTTCGCGAACTCCGGTGGCTTGGTCCAGGGCTGGGACATCTCCGGACTCGCCGACGGTGTCGAACCCGAACGGACCTTTCGCTTCTGGATGGGTGACGACGTCGACGCGTCGATCGTCGCTGACGAGGAGGGCTTCCTCTACGTGGCCGCCGAGTTCGAACGGGGGCTGACTCGAGCGCGTGAGGTCGGCCAGATCGTGAAGCTCGACCCGAACGCCGAAGACCCGCTGGTGTGGAGCGTCGACGACCAGCGGCGGCTCCCCGGGGGCGTGTGGGCGACGCCGGCACTGCACCAGGACCTGGTCATCGTCCCCACCGACGGAGGCCGGGTGCTCGGCATCGAACGGGACAGCGGCGAGATCCGCTGGACCCTCGAGCTGCCCGGCCCGCTGTGGCAGTCACCCGTCGTCGTGGACGACGTGCTCCTCCAAGGCGACTGCAACGGGCGACTGCATGCCTTCGACGTCGCCGACACGACGGTGGAACCGACCCGGATGTGGAGCATCGATCTCGGCGGCTGCATCGAGTCGACGCCGGCCGTCTGGCGAGGAACGATCGTGGTCGGCACCCGTGGCGGACGGGTCCACGCACTCGGCTGATCCGACGTCGTGACGTCGCGACTGACCACCGTCTGACGCGATGCGAACACCCCTGGTGCACCAGCGGTCGCCTCTGGTAGCCTGATCCGTCGGCGTGGTCACGAACCCGCCGTTTGTTCCCCTCCGGTGCGGTTGGTCCGCCACCGGTCTCCACGAGGTCTCACTGCGATGAGCAAGGTCTGCCAGGTCACGGGCAAGCGCCCCACGACGGGCTTCAACGTGTCGCACTCCCACCGCCGCACCAAGCGTTGGGTTCGTCCGAACATCCAGAAGCAGCGGTTCTGGGTCCCCAGCGAAAAGCGCTGGGTGACGCTGACCGTGTCCACCAAGGGCATCAAGACGATCAACAAGAACGGCATCGAGGCTGTCCTGGCCGACATGCGTCGCCGAGGGGTGAAGGTCTGATGGCGAAGTCCGACAAGCGTCCGATCGTGAAGCTCCGCTCGACCGAGGGCACCGGCTTCACGTACGTCACCCGCAAGAACAAGACGAACACCCGTGAGCGCATCGAGCTCAAGAAGTACGACCCCATCCTTCGTCGCCACGTGATGTTCAAGGAAGAGCGCTGAGCGCTCTGACCCAAGTGGCAGAGGAACGCTGAGCGCTCGGACCCACGGGCACTGAAGAGCGCTGATCTGCGCCTTCGGCTGACCTCACGGTCACCACAGCTCTGAGAGAACGGCGGCCTTCGGGTCGCCGTTCTTCGTTTTTCCCGTCGCCCTGCGACCGGGTGGTCTCAGCGACGCATCCGGACTCGGCCGTTGCGCAACTCGACACCCTCGGCTCGCAGACGTTGCGCGTGCTCGTCCTCGAGCCCAGGGACGAGGCGTCCGTTGGATGCCACGATGCGCCACCAGCCGTCGATGCCGCCCTTGGCCAGGGTCGAGCCGACGGCGCGCGCGGCACCGGGTCGGCCGGCTTCGAGGGCGACTTCGCCGTAGGTCATGATCTCGCCGGCCTCGGTGGCTTCGACGACTCTGGCGATGGCCAGCTCGAACTCGGTGGGGCTCACCGGCTCCGCACGGTGGCGAGCTGACGCCGGTCGTCGGCGATGGCGCCGGAGACGACCAGGCCGAAGCCGAGAGCGATCAGCAACACGCCGGCGACGGCCAGGTTCGTGTTCACGCCCGTTGCGGCGAGTTCGCCGTCGATGCCGAGCTCGGGGTTGTCCTCCGAGGACTCCTCGCTGCCGTCGGCGGCTGCGGTGACGTCGGCGGTCGTCGTGGTCACCGAGGCGATCGTCGCCGGCACAGCGGTGGTCGGCACAGCGGTGGTCGGCACAGCCGTCGTCGGCGCGGCAGTCGTCTCAGGCGACGCCGTGG
>JAHDHM010000337.1 GCA_020631315.1 Acidimicrobiales bacterium | reverse complement strand
CGGCGCGTGTGGCGATGCTCCTGCCGACGACCTGTGGGTCGTGACGGCATTCAACCCGGGCGGGCAGCTCGTCTCGCTCGAACGGAACCGGGACGCCCACGCCGAGCTGGTCTCGGTGCTGTCCGCCGTGGCGACCATGCGCACGATCGCCGGCAACGCCGACGGGTCGTACGTCGAGCCAGGCCTGGCGTTCGGCTCAGCTGACGCGGCTCAGGCCCTCGCGCTCGCCGCGCAGTTCGGCCAGGCCGCCGTCTTCCACTGGCACGCCGCAGCACTCGACGTCGTCGACCCGTCCGGCGAGGTCGTCTCGTCGACGCCCTGGCGCCTCGACCACGGCCTCCACCCAGGCCTCCACGACGGCCTCCACCTCCTCGGCTGACGCGCGTTCGGCGAATTCGCTGCCCGCTGTCCCGAGCGCTTCCAATTTGCTGGTCGCCGTCCCGTGATGTGGGTCGATACGCAGCAAATTCGAGAGGTGCAGGACGGCGGGCGTTGATTTTGGGGAGCGCGCGTCGGCCGAAGAGAGGTTCACAGCGAACTCCCAGGAACCGTTCGTAACGTGACCGTCACAAGCCGGGGGCGGTGAGCAGGAGTTGCGTGATGACGGACGAATCGACCCCCTCGGAGCGTCGCCAGGCGACCTCGGGGCGCCGCATGGCGTCGTCGTGGTGGTTCGTCCCGGTCGTGTTCGCGATAGCGGCGGTGGCCCACATCGGTCTCGGCGGCACCGAGGTCGATGCTGCTGATCGCGTGCCGGTCCTGCCGACCACGAACTACGACTACGACGCAGATCTGCCAGGTCACTTCCTCGTTGACGATCTGCCGGGCGGCAACCAGACGTCGGTCATCGCCACCGACAACACGCCGAACGACAACCCGGTCACCGACGCCGGCGCCACGCTCGGTCGCGTCCTGTTCTACGACACGACGCTCTCGGCCAATGGCACGGTGGCCTGTGCGTCGTGCCACGTGCAGGAGTTCGGCTTCAGCGACCCCCGGGTGTTGAGTGTCGGCTTCGACGGCGGCACCACCCGCCGCCACTCGATGTCGCTCGCCAACGCAGCGTTCTTCGAGCCCGGCACGTTCTTCTGGGACGAACGAGCGGCCACGCTCGAGGAACAGGTGCTCGAACCGTTCCAGGACCCGGTCGAGATGGGCCTCACGCTCACCCAGCTGGTCGATCTCGTCGAGGGCCAGAGCTACTACGGCCCGCTGTTCGAGGACGCGTTCGGTTCGTCGGCCGTCACCAGCGAACGCATCTCCGACGCGCTCGCACAGTTCGTCCGGGCGATCGTCGCCGACGACAGCCGCTACGACGAGGGTCGCGCCGTCACCGGCAACGTGTTCAACGACTTCCCGAACTTCACGGCATCGGAGAACCGAGGCAAGAACCTGTTCTTCGAGGGCGGAGGCGGCGTGGCGTCCTGTGCGTCGTGCCACGTCACCGAGGCGATGGTGAACCGGGACAGCGGTGCACTCAACAACGGCCTCGATCTTGTGTCGACCGACGACCTGGGTCTCGCCGAGGTGACCGGCCGCACGCAAGACGAGGGCAAGTTCAAGATGCCGTCGCTGCGCAACATCGCCGTGACCGGTCCGTACATGCACGACGGACGGTTCGCCACGCTCGAAGAGGTCGTCGAGCACTACTCGACCGGCGTGCAAGCACACCCGAACCTGTCCGGCCCGCTCGACGGTCCCGGCGGCGAACCCCGCAATCGCAACTTCACCACCCAGGAAGCCGCCGACCTCGTCGCCTTCATGGAGACGCTCACCGACACCGACCTGCTGACGGATCCACGGTTCTCCGACCCGTTCCAGGAGGTCTCGGTGGCCGCCTGTACCGACGGCTACTTCATCGCCGAGGTCGACGGTGACGTCCACGGCTTCGGAGATGCCGCGGCCGCGCTCGCTGCGCCGACCAACGGCAACGCCACGTTGGTCGACGTCGAGAACCTCCCCGGCACCTGCGGCTACCTGGTGCTGATGAGCGACGGCTCGATCGTGGCGAGCCTCGGCACCGGTGATCCGGGTGACGTGTCGACCGCCGGCTTCCGCTCAGGCGAGCAGCTCACGTCGATGAGTCTGACGCCGTCGGGCAATGGTGCCTGGGTCTTCACCACGCAGGGCCGTGTGCTGCTCGTCGGCGATGCGACGGCGTTCGACGACGGGGCCGGCAACTCGGATCTGTTGCACCTCGATCTTGCCGGCGACATCGTCGACAGCGTCGTGACCTCCGACGGCACCGGACTGTTCATGCTCGGCAGCGACGGCGGCGTGTTCACGTTCGGCACGGCGCAGTTCGCCGGCTCCGTGCCGGGCCTCGGCCTCGGCCAGCTGGGCGGCGCGGTCGTCGGACTCGTGCCCGATCCGGACGGCAACGGCTACTGGGCGGTCGGCTCCGACGGCGGCGTGTTCGCCTTCAGCGCCCCGTTCACCGGCTCGTTCCCCGGTCTCGGCCTCGGTGCACTGAACGAACCGATCGTGGGCATGGTGGCCTACGGCGACGGCTACTTGCAGGTCGCCACCGACGGCGGCGTGTTCAACTTCAGCTCCCGCCCGTTCTCGGGTTCACTCGGCGACAATCCACCCGACACCGACGTCGTGGCCATCGCGCCGCTCTCGAGCGGCTGAGGCGGCGGAGCAGGGGGGGGCAGCTTCGGTTCAGCCCGGCAGCAGGTAGTCGCTGATCTGGGTGTCGGCCGCGCCGAGGTCCTCGAAGTTGTCGTCGGTGCGGGCACGCATGAAGTCCGACCAGTCGAACGCCCGGTACTTCGCCGGCACCTCGAGCAGCTCGGGGAGTGGCTCGACCATGGCGTGCCGGGTCGGGTTCGAGAAGTACGGGATCGAGAAGCGACGCTGCTGCGTCATCGGGACCACTCGGTGGACGGCCGCCCGATAGCGATCGTTGGTCCACACCTGGACCGCGTCGGCCAGGTTCCACGGTGCCGGCACGTGGCGGCACGTCGATCCAGCCGTCGCTGAGCGACTCCGCCTGGAGGCCACCCGTGTCGTCCTGCAGCAGCAGCGTGAGGGTGCCCGGGTCGGTGTGGTAGCCGAGCGCGGTCTCGCCCAACTCGACCAGGTCGTCACGTTCGCTCTCGGGAACGGGATCGCCGACCGGGTAGTGGTTGAGCCGCACGGTGCTCGAACGACGGTCGCCCATCATCTTCGCCCGGCTCTCAGGGCCCAGCTCGAGGGTGTCGTGCAGCAGACCGAGCGTGCGGTCGGCGAGCTCACTGAACGCGTCGAAGAACCGGATCATCGAGTCCTGGAAGCCGTCGAGCTCCGGCCAACGGTTGACCTCACGTCGGCCCGGAGCGACGGGATCGACGAAGTCGAAGACCTCTTTGTGATCGCGCTTGCGCTTCGTGAGCTCACGATCGAACCAGCCGAGCGGGTTGTCGGCGTCGCGTTCGATGGCGACACGCACCGAGCGGTCGGCATCGAAGAAGCGGGCGCACTCGGCCCACGTGTGATCGATCAGTGCGTCGAGGCCGTGGCCCTCGAGCAGGAAGAAGCCGTGATCACGGCACGCTCGGTCGAGGGCTGCGAGCGACGTGGCGCTCGGATTCGAGATGTCGACGACGGGCACTGCGTCCATCGACCGAGTCTCGCAGCCGCCGCGATCCCGGGCCAACAGGAGGGTCGGAACCCGAGTCGCAGCGTCTCGCTGCGGGATCGTGACACGTCGTGTCCCTCACCTCGCAGATTGGGGGGTGATTCAGCGGCGGGTGGGCTGCTGGTTGGCGGTGACAGCGGCGACGACGGAGTCGATCTTGCTGCTCACCTGCAGGCCCGGCCCGAGGGCCGAGCGGACGATGCTCTGGTAGGTCGGGGTGGTGTTCTGCGTGGTCATGGAGTGAGTGTCGGCGTTTTCAGCCCATGACACAACCTCCGCCTTTTCATATTTTTCATCGAAATCTGTCATGGCATCGCTACGATGTGGGCATGCAGCTCGACGTCGAATCTCTCCGGGCTTTCCTGGCGGTGTTGGACCACGGCGGCATGACGGCGGCGGCCAACTCGATCGGCATGTCGCAGTCCGCCGTCAGCTGGAAGATCAAGCGGCTGGAGCAGCGAGTCGGGCGCGAGCTGCTCATCCGCGACGGCCATTCGCTGCGGCCGTCTCGTGACGGCACGCTGGTGCTCGACCACGCCCGTCAGATCGTCGGCATGCACGACGAACTGGTCGCCCGACTGTCCAGTTCCGAGCTGACCGGCATCGTCACCTTCGGCACGACGGAGGAGCTCCGT
>JAHDHM010000336.1 GCA_020631315.1 Acidimicrobiales bacterium | reverse complement strand
GACCGGTGGCTTCCACACCCTCGGCACGTTCATCGAGGGTGTCAACGGCAACACCGCAGCCGAGGAGCTGCGAGCTCGCATCTTCGAACCCGCCGGCGCCGAGCACATCTACCTCACACCCCAGGAGTTCCCTCCCACCCCCGTCGTGACCGGGTACGGCCGAGACCTCATGTACTTCGCCGCGACCACCCTGATCGGCCGACCGGACGAACAGGGCCTGACCATCAACGGCGAACCGGTCGCCGGCCTCGACCAGGTGCCACAGGACGTGTTGCAGTCAGCGGGCTGGACGGGCGGTGGCAACGAGGCCCGTCTCGAGTCGGTGGCCCGGATCTTCGCCGCCATGTTCGACGGCACGATCCTCAGCGACGACCTGATCGCCGAGATGACCGCGCCCGCCCTGTCGACGACGAACTACGGGCTCGGCATCAGCGTCGGCGAGGTCGACGGCCACACCACCTACACCCACGGTGGCGGTGTCCCGGGTTTCCGCAGCCATGCGGGTTACCTGCCAGAGCACGACATCTCGTATGCGTTCTCGTCGTCGCTGATCCCGCTGCCCGACGGCACCGACGTCGGCGAACTCGAGCAGGTGATCGTGCCGATTCTCATCGCTTCCATCGGAGGCTGAAGCTCGGCGGGTCGGATCAGCCGTCGGCAGCTGCGAGGTCGTCGGCGAGCAACCGACGGAACGAGGTCGCCTCCGACATGACGGCGGCCAGATGGTCGTTGTGGCTCCACACCCGCTCGCCCCATCCCGCTGCTGCAGCGGCGGCCTCCGCGGTCGCAGGGCTCATCTGGTCGATGGCCGCCGCGATCGAGGTGGCAGCACCGTCGAACAGGTCGGCTGCGGCTTTGGCTTCGTCGGGTGCGGGCTGGCCGGTTTCGGCCATGAACAGCCGCTTCAGCCAGTGCGTCTCCCTGACCCGTTGCAGTTCCAGATGCAGCGGCCGCAACCGATCGATCGCCGCGTCGAGCGCGTGCAGCGCAGCGCGCAGCTCAGCTTGGTCGTCAGCGGTCACGTCGCGACCGTAGCCAGCACCCAGCGTTCCGCGGAACGCTCGCCTGGCACCGATGCGACAAGATGACGCTGATGGAACCGACGTACGACGTGGTCTGGCCGAGTTCGGCGCGGGGTGTGCAGGCCCGTCGGCGAGCGCCGAAGCTCGAGACGCTCGACGGGGCACGGATCGCGTTCCTGTGGGACTACCTGTTCCGTGGCGACGAGCTGTTCCCAGTGCTCGAGCGGGAACTCACGGAACGATTCCCGACGTGCGAGCTCGTCGGTTACGAGACCTTCGGGAACCTCCACGGCGCCGACGAGAAGGCCCGTGTCGGACGCCTTCCCGACGACCTGCGTGACCGAGGCGTCGATGCCGTCGTGTCCGGGATGGGGTGTTGAGGCTCCTGCACGCCCGCCGTGTTGCGGGCCTCCATCGCTGCTGAGTCCGCTGGTATCCCGTCGGTGTCGATCGTGTGCGCAGGCTTCGAGGGCCAGGCATCGGCCACCGCACGAGGTCACGGGTACGACGGCCTGGCGCTCGCGTCGACCGAACAGCACGTCGACGCCATGTCGCACGACGAGCTGGTCGACAGCTTCCTGCGAACCGTCGTGACTCAGGTCGTCGATGGTCTGATCGTCGAACCCGGCGAGGCGAGCGGCTCGGCCGATCTCGAACCGTCAGCGCTCGACATCGCGGTGTCGGGCTCGATCGACGACGTCCACCAGGCGTTCCTCGAGCGAGGTTGGACCGACGGGCACGCGTTCCTGCCGCCGACGGTCGGCCGGGTCGAGGCGTTCCTCGCCGACTCCGGACACGATCCGTGGAAGCGGCTCGGCGTCGCCCCCTCGTCCGGCCGAGACGTCACCATCTGGTCGATCGCCGTCAACGGTGTGATGGCCGGGTGCCGCCCGGAACACCTGCCGGTGCTGATCGCTCTGGCCGAGGTGCTCCTCGACCCCGGCTACGGCGCCGAGCACTCCGGGAACACCACCGGTGCCGACGCCCTCGTGATCATCGACGGCCCCGGTACCGAAGCCCTCGGTTTCCACCACGGCCCAGGAGCGATGCGAGAGGGCGCACACGCCAACACCGCCGTCGGCCGATGGTTGCGCCTGTACCTGCGCAACGTGTTCGACTTCACCGCTGACGAACACGACAAGGCGACATTCGGCAACCCGGCACGCGTGGTCCTGGCCGAGGACCGAGCCTGCCTCGACGAGATCGGATGGTCACCGCTGAGCGCCGACCTCGGTGTCGACGCCGACGTCGATGCAGTGTCGGTCGCCCGGATGAACAGCGGCACCATCATCGGCAGCGTCTTCGGCAGCACGCCCGAGGATGTCCTGCCGTACCTCGGCAACGGCCTCGCCCGCACCGCCGCCTGGGACCTCACCCACGTGTACGGCCTCGGCCACGACCAGTTCTCGCCGCTGCTCGTGCTCTCCCCCGTCCTGGCCCGCATGTTCGGCGCCGCCGGATGGTCGAAGGCCGACGTGCAGCAGGGCCTCTTCGAACACGCCCGGATCCCGGCAGCGACGTTCGAGGCGATGATCGGCGAGTGGTCCAACCTCACCGCCGGCCGCCGCCGTCTGGTTGACCTGGTCGACGAAGGACTGATCCCGACCGTCTACGCCGAGTCCGACGACCCGAACCGACTCGTCCCCATCGCCACCCGACCGGAACGATTCCGCATCGCTGTCGCGGGCGACCCCACCCGCACCAACGCCTACGCGTTCAGCAACGACGGCCCGCACGGCTGGTGGACGGCCAAGGCCATCGACCACACCCCGGCCAGCGACCTCGTCTGCTCGCTCGACGGCAGCTGCGCCGTCGACCTCAGCTGAGGCTGGTCTCTCTCAGCTGACGCTGTTCCGTCGCAGCTGAGGCTGAACGCGGCACGGCCCCGCCGACCGAGGTCGACGGGGCCGTGGCTGCCCAGAAGGGATGGGCTGTGCGTCAGTTGTTGATGTCGTTCAGGTCGAACTGCACGAGGCGGTCGTCCCAGTAGGTGACGATGCCCGATGCACAGTCGGCGCTGTCGATGGATCCGCCGAGGAAGGCCTCGGCACCCGTCTGGACGTCGGTGAGGTACGTCACGGGCGGAGTGCCCCAGTCGGATCCGGTCGTGACAGCGAAGCGGCCACCACACAGCGATGCGGACACCCCGGTGTTGTCGTTGCCGATACCGGCCGAGATCGGGCCGAAGAGGCGCTCCGCATCGGCGAGCTTCACGATGTGGCTCGGGGACACCGAATCGAAGGACTTGCACTCGCACGGCTCGGCGGCGTAGCGGGTGCGGTACATCACGTTCTCGCCGTCGGTGCCGACGATCTCGATGCGGCCGACGGTGTCGCGTGCCGCGGGAACCGCACCGGCGAACCAGTCGCTCTCGCATGCGTAGCGACCGTCGTCCGGGCCCTCGCGGACGATCAGCTGATCGAGGATCCGGGTGTTGCCATCGAGGTTGTTGACGCCGGTGTCGACAGTGGCGATCCAGCGGCCGCCGCCACGCACGTTGATCGATGCTGCGGCGACGACGCCCGAGACGTGCACGCCGTAGGTGACGGTGCCGTCCGTGTCGACGATCGGGAACACGAGGCAGGTGACCGGCTGGTGGTCACCGAAGGCCGGCTCACCGTCACGGCCGAGGGTTCGCAGGTCGAAGGTCGCCTTCTCGAAGGTGTCGTTGTCCTGGTAGGTCGCGATGCCGGCGGCGCAGTCGGCGGAGAAGTTGCCGCCGTTGATCTCGGCGACGTTGCCGGTCTGCAGATCGGTGATCCAAGCCCTGGGCGGGTTCGGTGCCCAGTCGAGGGCGTCGGTCACGCCGAAGCGGCCGCCACACAGGCTGGGCAGCACGCCGTGGATGTCGGCGGAACCGACGTGCAGATCCTCGATGACGAGACGGTTGGTCTCCAGGTCGAGGAGGAACGCATCCGAGACACGGTCGAAGCACTTGCCGACGCAGTCCGGGTCGGTGAAGCGATGGCGGAACAGCACGCGCTCGCTGTCGGTCGAGATCACCTCGATGTGGCCGATCTCCCCGTTGCGGCCGATCGCCTGTGCCGGCCAGTGCCAGCGGGTGTTGCACGGGTGGATCCCTGCGGTCGGGCCTTCACGAACGATGAGGGTGTCGGGGGCGACGTCGAGCTCGAGGCCGGCGTTCGGGGTGTCCATGACCGTGGCGAGCCAGCGGCCGTCACCACGTAGGTTGAGGGAGTCGGCACCGCGGACGCCGGCGATGTGCACGTCGTAGGTGGTGA
>JAHDHM010000335.1:2915-4273 GCA_020631315.1 Acidimicrobiales bacterium | reverse complement strand
CGAGGAGATCATCGAGCTGTTCAAGCTGGAGAACGTGAACAAGGGTTCCGCCTTTTTCGACACCGTGAAGCTCGACCACATCAACGGCGAGTACATTCGGGCGCTGCCGGTCGACGATTTCATCACGCTCGCCGAGCCATTCGTCTATGGCCTCGACACCGAGGTGCCGTGGACGCGGGAGCAGTACCGGCCCGAGGTCTTTGCCTTCATCGCCCACGAGGTGCAGCAGCGCGTCAACGTGCTCAACGAGATCCCGAAGTTCATCGACTGGCTCTTCGTGGACGACGTCACCTACGACGAGCGGGCCTGGAAGAAGGCCATGGAGAAGGGCAAGCAGGTGCCCGAGATCCTCGATGGCATCATCGAACGGTTCGCCGACGTCGAGTGGACGGCCGAGGCGCTCAACGGCGCCGTCAGCGCGGTCGGCGACGAACTGGGCGCCCGCTCCCAGGTGCCGGCGCGGGTCGCGATCACGGGAACCAACGCCGGAATCCCCATGTGGGATGCCGTCTCGATGCTGGACCGCGAGGTCGTGCTCTCCCGGCTGCGGCAGGCCCGGTCGCAGCTCTGACGACGGGGTCGGCTGGCTCCGACCCCGTTTCGATGCGAACATCCGGTGTGCGGTACGAACGCCTGAGGCCCATGGTGCGGGGGTTGTTCGGCCTCGGCGTGCTCGTCGCCGTGGCCTACCTGGTCGTCGTCTTCGTCCAGGTGACCCGGGCCGGCAACGATGCCATCGGGGCGACCGCCGACGGCGACGCCATCGTGGTGCTCGGTGCGGCGCAGTACAACGGTGAACCGTCGCCGGTGCTCGAGGGTCGGCTCGATCGGGCGCTCGAACTCTGGTCGGAGAATGCGGCGCCGCTCATCGTCACGACGGGTGCCAACCAGCCGGGCGACAGCTTCACCGAGGGCTTCGCCGGGTTCCGCTACCTGCGCAACGAAGGGGTGGGGGAGAGCGAGCTGGTGGTGGTGGTCGATGGCGGCGACACCTACGAATCGCTCCTTGCCACCGCAAACCAGCTCGATGGAACCGAGCGTCGGGTGGTCATCGTGACCGACGCCTATCACGCACTCCGCTCGGCCGAGATCGCTCGAGAGGTCGGTCTCGATCCCGAGGTCGTCGCGGCCGGCGAACGCATGACCGTGCAGCGACGGCTGCAGGAGACGGTGGCCGTCGGCCTTGGCCGGCTGGTCTCGTTCCGCCGGGTCAGCAACCTCCGCTGATACGCCCGCCGCGGCCCGGTACCCGGCGGGTCAAAACTGCCGAGACCCGAGCCGGGTGGCTCGGGTCTCGGTGTGTTGCACCCCGTACGGGATTTGAACCCGTGTTACCTGCGTGAGAGGCAGGCGTCCTA
>JAHDHM010000335.1:0-2905 GCA_020631315.1 Acidimicrobiales bacterium | reverse complement strand
CCAGGTGTGTTACCAATTACACCATCCCCGAAGGACTCTCGAAGTGTAGTGAGAATCCGAGAAAACTCCCACTCCTGAAACTGGCCAAATGTCACGCGGCGGTTCAGGTCCTCGTGGCGACGAAGTGGGTGTTGGTGCGATCCTGGGGTGCGTCCCTGGTCTCGATGCCGGAGAAGCCCGCCGCCTCGAGGTGTTCGACGCCCCGCTGCGTGCCCCATGCGGTGCCGAGCCCCTCGCCGCCACCGGCGATCGACACGCTCATGCAGTGCATGGTCGACATCGTGTACATGAATGGCGCCATCGGATCGAGCATGTTCTCGGCGAGCGTGGACTCCGCCTTCGGCTCGACGCACAGGTACCAGCCGCCCGGGCGCAGCGCGGCGTGGATGTTGCGGAGCACCTGGGCCGGCTTGGCCTGGTCATGGATGGCGTCGAACGTCGTGATGAAGTCGAACGGATCGTCGGTCGAGAACTCGGCGGCATCGCACTCGGTGAACGTGAGGTTGGTCAGGCCGCGGGCCTCCGCGGTTGCCTGGGCCTGCGCCATCGCGTCGGCGCTGAAGTCGAATCCGTGGAAGGAGCTGTTGGGGAAGGCCTCGGCCATCAGGGTGAGGGCGTGGCCGCGTCCGCATCCCAGATCGGCCAGCCGGGCGCCGTCGGCCAGTGCGTCCGGCGCCCCCGGGATGTTCGGGATCATCTCGCTCAGCAGGGCGGCGTCGAACTTCGCGCCGCTCTGTTCGGCCATGAAGTCCTGGAAATTCGGGTACTTCGAATAGGGCACGCCCTCGCCGGTCCGGAACGCTTCGACCACATCGTCCTCGACCTGTGCGAGCAGCGAGATCGACTGCAGCGAAGCGGCCAGGTTCAACGACCCGCCCGCGCGGGTGACGAGCATCTGGTGCTCGACCGGGAGGAGAAAGGTCGCTTCTGCAGCGTCGTAGTCCACGATGCCGGCCGAAGCCATCGCCCACAGCCACTCGCGTACGTAGCGCTCGTGCAGGCCGGTACGTTCGGCCAGCGCAGCACTGGTCATGGCGGGCTGATCGGCCATGGAGTCGAACAAGCCGGTTCGGTGACCGATGCTGCACATCATCGCGATCGAGCCGCTGTTGATGTGGCCCACCATCGTGGCCAGGAACGCCTTGGCTCGTGCCTTGTCCATGCGGGGGTGCCTTTCGTTCGTCGGGCACCCGTTCTAGTTCGTCGCCGACACCTCGGCGAACACGGTCAGACGGCGATGAGCGTCGGTGCCGGCGTGACCGCCGGGAAACCGGCGGCCAGGAACGCCGCGTGGTCGGCGAGATGCGACAGACAGTCCATCCACCATTCCGAGCTCACCTGCCGGCCGGCGGGGAGGTCTTCGAGCATCTCGTCGACGGTGAGCTCGAGACCCAGATCACGGCCTCGGCCGAGGTTCCGGAGGTCGAGCAATCGGTCGACGATGTCCCCCTTCCCGATGGTCGGGCCGTCGATTTCCTCAACGAGCTGTTGCGTCTGCACCCGGAGGGCCCGGTGCAGTGATTTGCCTGGCGCAATAGTCATCGCACCCCCTTCGGCCCGACCCCGTTCGTGTTGAGAGAAAGGGCCGGAAAACGGTGCTGCAATGGCCGTTCGACCCATCAATTTCCGAGGCCGACACACCGTTCACACAACCGGTGGCAAGAGCGCTTCCCATCAGCGCCGGCCCTCGGAGAACACTGTGACCCTGCATCCCACCCCGAACCGTGCGAGCCGACCGACCCGGGTCATCGCCGTGGTCGTCGCACTTCTCGCAACGCTGCTCGCCACCGCCCAACCGGCGGGCGCAGCGGTCGTCACCTGCAACGGACTCACCGCCACGATCGTGGGCACCGAGGGCAACGACACGCTGATCGGTACCGACGGCCCTGACGTGATCGCCGGACTCGACGGCCGGGACCGCATCTACGGCCTCGATGGCAACGACGTCATCTGCGGCGGTGGCAGCCGGGATCGCATCCATGCCGGCCGCGGCCACGACATCATCTTCGGTGGCGATGGCGATGACCGCATCAAGGCGGACCAGGGCAAGGACCAGATCTGGGGCGAGGGCGGCGACGACCGCATCTCCGGCCAGACCGGCGCCGACCTCATCGTCGGTGGACGGGGCGACGACACGCTCAACGGCGGTTTCGGCAACGACACCCTCCAGGGCGGACGCGGTGAGGACCACATCACCGGAGCCGACGGCACCGATTCGATCGCCGGCGGCGCCGACGCCGATACGTGCGACTCGCCCAACGACGTCATCGCCGGGTGCGAACTCCCGACGATCGCCGGTCCCTCCAGCGGCGACGCGGCGTATGCCACGGAGTCGTTCTCGATCATCAACACCGAACGCACCGCCCGAGGGCTTCCGGCCCTGACCCGTCACCCCGACCTCGATGCGTACGCGCAGGCGTGGGCGGTCGAGATGTCGACGATTCCGCTGCCCCTGTCGGCCAGCCAGCACCACTCGCCCCCGTTCACCGGCTCGGACCGGCCGTTCCAGAGCATCCCGAACTCGGTGGCCTGGACGGCGGCATTCGAGAACGTGGGTTACTCGACCGTCGGCACGACCGAGACGCCGGCCGATGTGATGTCGCGGCTCTTCTACTCGCCCGGCGGTTCCGGCTTCATGAGCAGCCCGGGTCATCGCTGCAACATCCTCGAGACCGCTGCGATCCAGGTGGGTCTGGGCGCCCACACCGACGCCAACGGTGCGGTCTGGGTGGTGCAGGTCTACTGGGGCACCGAGTTCCCGCTGCCGGCGCCCATCGCCGAGTGTGCGAGTGTGACCGCCCGCTGAGCCGACGGACGGAGCCGCCGACGCGCCCGCACCGGGTGATGAAGAGTCGGGAAGGGGAGATTCGAACTCCCGATCTCCTGCTCCCAAAGCAGGCGCCTT
>JAHDHM010000334.1 GCA_020631315.1 Acidimicrobiales bacterium | reverse complement strand
GAGCCGAGGGATCTATCGGGTCGTGCCCAGCCCGATGGAGGAGACGATGATCTCCCACGACAACCCGAGGCATCTGGAGCAGCGCCGACTCGTCGGCCCCCAGCTCACGCCGAAGGCCGTCAACGCACGATCCGACGACACCGACGCGCTGCTCGACGAGTTGGTCGATGCCGTGCTCACCGGCGACGACGATCAAGTCGAGGTCATCGACGCCTGGGCGGCACAGCTTCCTGCCCGCACGACCGCTCGCCTGCTCGGGTTGCCCGAGTCACGCTGGACGGATCTGAAGTCCTGGTCCGAGCGCCAGATGCGCATCGACATGCGCGAACGTGACGAGAAGATCGGTGCCGACTTCTACGACTCGGTCCGCGAGATGTTCGAGTTCGTCGCCACCGAGGTGCCGCAGCGCCGGGGCTGTCCGGTGAACGAGTCGTTCCTCGACATCTGGTCCAACGCCACCATCGACGGTGAACAGCTGACACCCGAGATCGCGTTCAACGAGTTCGGCTTGTTCGTCAGCGGCGGCGCCGAGACCACGCGCACGGCGATCGCCCACGGCCTCCGGCTCTTCTGCGACCACCCGGACCAGTGGGAGGCGATGGCCGCCGACCCGTCACTGGTGCCGAACGCCGTCGAGGAGGTGTTGCGGCACGTGACGCCGCTCAACAACATGCACCGCCTCGCGACGAGCGACGCCGAGGTGAACGGACAGCCCGTGGCCGAAGGTGAACGGCTGATGCTCGTGTATCCCGCGGCGAACAAGGACGAGACCGTCTTCGCCGACGCCCAACGCTTCGACATCACCCGCGACAACGCCGATCGCCACGTCGCGTTCGGCAACGGCACCCACTTCTGTGTGGGCGCGCACGTGGCCCGTTACTCGCTCGTCGGTCTGTTCACCCGACTCTCGGGTTCGATCACCGATCTGCACGTGGTGACCGAACCCGATGTCGAGCCGAACATCTTCGCCAGGGCGGTCCAGTCCTTCACCCTCGGCTTCACCCGGCGCTAGCTGCTGCGCTGGTCGAGGGTGGCGGGGTCGACGGTGCTCATGTCGGGACCGACGGTGCGGGTCCGCTTGAGCTCCCAGAAACCCTCGGTGCGGGCCATGAGCAGGAGGCCGTCCCACAGACCGAGGGCGTCCTCACCCTGCGGCCCCGTGGAGATGACGGGCCCGAAGAGGCCGACGCGGCCGCCATCGGGACCGGGAACGGCGATGATCGGCGTGCCGACGTCGTTGCCGACGAGCGACAGGCCGTCCTCCATCTGGGCCCGCAGGACGTCGTCGAGGCTGTCGTCGTCGAACGCAGCGAGGTGCTTCGCGTCGATTCCCAGCCCGTCGAGCTCGGCGGCGAGGTCGAAGTCGAAGTTGCCCTCGTGATGGATCAGGGTGCCGAAGCGGGTGTACATCGCGGCGACGGCGGCGGCACCCTGCTCGGCCTTCACCGATTCGATCACGCGCAGCAGCTTCTTGGTCCGCTGCACCGGCTCGTAGAACGGCGAGTCCGGCTGGGTGTCGTTCTTCTGGGCGAGGCTGATCGCGTGCCAGGTGATGTCCAGCTCACGCTCCTCGGCGATTCCGGTGATCCAGCGGCTGTTGACCCAGCACCACGGGCAGGCGGGGTCGAACCAGAACTCGACGGGGGTGGACATGGGGGACCTGCTTTCCCGAGCGCACACGCTCGCAGAGGGGGACGCTGCGGGCACCGAACGCAGTGCGAGTGCAACGAACGGCGAGCGCAGACGAGTGGTTCAAGTTCGAACGACCTTCAGGAATTCCCACATCACGGGTACGATCTGCGACACGTTCCCCTGAACGGTCGTCGGTCCCGCCGGATCGACCGCCCCCCAGCGATTCCCTCACACTCTTCCCCCGGAGTTCCCATCGTGACGCCGCCTCTTCCGCGCCGCGCTGCATCTGATCCCCCCGGATGCCCGATCCTGTCCGACCGCTCGTTCCCACCCGACGACTCGGCGACGATCTGATGCCGGCACTCGGTCTCGGCACGTGGCGTCTCGCCGGAGACGAGGGCTCGGCGATCGTCGAGGAGGCACTGTTCCAGGGGTATCGGCACGTCGACACCGCGCAGATGTACGACAACGAGGCATCGGTGGGGACCGGCCTCGCGTCGAGCGGTGTCGCTCGCCAGGAGATCTTCCTCACCACCAAGATCGACGACGGCCATCATCGTGCAGCCGACCTCGACCGATCGCTGGACGAGAGCCTCAAGCGCCTGCGGACCGACCACGTCGACCTGCTGCTGATCCACTGGCCCGTCGAGTGGCAGATGATGGCCGAGACGCTGGCTGCGCTCGCCGATGCAGCCGCCGACGGGCGTGCCCGCCACGTCGGTGTCTCGAACTTCGAGCCGGATCAGATCGAGTTCGCCATCGGCCATGCGCCGATCGAGGTCAACCAGGTCGAGTACCACCCCCTGCTCGGACAGCGAGAGCTGCTCGAGCAGGCCGAACGGCTCGACCTCCAGCTCACCGCGTACTGCCCGATCGCCCGCAACGAGGTCGCCCAGGATCTGGCGTGCCGGCGTGTGGCCGAACGCCACGGCGTCACCCCTGCCCAGGTGGCGCTCGCGTGGTTGTTGGCCCAGCCGCGTGTCGGCGCCATTCCCCAGACGTCACGTCCGGAGCGGCTGGCGGAGAACCTCGCCGCGACCGAGCTGCGCTTGTCCGCCGACGACATCGCGGAGCTCGATGCCGCACCGAAGGACCATCGCCTGGTCAGCCCGATGAAGAGCCCGTGGCGGCCGGACAGCACCTCTCGTCGTGACACCACATCGCGCCCTGAAACCGCGCCGTCGACACGCTGAGCGGTCCGAGCGTCAGTCGGCGCGGAACTCGTACTGACGCTCGACCCGTGCGATCCGGGTCGAATACCAGTCGTAGAAGCGGTCACGTCCGGCGCGCTGGGCGTCGACGTGTTCGGCGACGGCCTTCCACGCCCGCAGATCGTCCTCGGACCGCCAGTAGGACACCGTGATGCCTCGCCCGTCGGGGTCACGGGCGCTGTCGATGCCGAGGAAGCCAGGCTGCTCCTCGGCCAGCTCGGCCATGCGGGCGGCGACGACGCCGTACTCGGCGTCGTGGTCGCCAGTCCGTTGGCTGGTGAAGATCACGGCCCAGTACGCCGCCGGCAGGTCGGGCGAGCGCATCAGCGCAGCTCGAAGCGACCCGGTCCGGCGACGACCTCGCCGATCGCCGCTGCGGTGTGCCCCGACTCGGACAGCTGAGCGAGCACCCCGTCGACGTGCCGCTCGTCGACGCCGAAGATCAGACCGCCTGAGGTCTGCGCGTCGGCGACCAGGAGCTGCTCGGTCTCGGCTCGGTCCGTGTCGAGTCGGTCGACACCGTGGCCGAGGTTGCGGCGGCTGCCGCCGGGCATGATCCCCTCACCAGCGAGGTCGACGGCACCGGGCAGGAAGGGCAGACGGTCGAAGTCGACGACGACGCTGACGCCCGACTCGGCAGCCATCCGACCGAGGTGGCCGAGCAGACCGAAGCCGGTGACATCGGTGCAGCCCGTCACCCCGTGATCGACGGCGATGCGGGCGGCGACGGCGTTGAGCTTCGTCATGGAGCCGACGACGGCCGTTGCCATCTCGGGCGTCGCCCGGTCGGCCTTGATCGCGGTCGTGAGCACGCCGACGCCGAGCGGCTTGGTCAGGATCAACCGTTGCCCCTCGCGCAAGCCGGCGTTCGTCAGGAACCGGTCCGGATGGACCTCACCGGTGACGGCCATGCCGTACTTCGGCTCGGGGTCGTCGACGGTGTGACCACCCGCCACCACGAAGCCACCTTCGGTGGCGATGTCCTGACCGCCGGCCAGGACCTCGCCGAGGATCTCGGTCGGCAGCTCGGCGCGCCACCCGACGAGGTTGAGTGCGAACAGCGGACGGCCGCCCATGGCGACACGACCCCAGGTGCGCGCGTCGTCGACCACCGGCGTGATGAAGTCCGCGGTGGACACGAGGGCTCGTTCGTCGTCGAGACGCCAGATGGCGGCATCGTCACCGCTGGCGCTGCCGACGAGCAGCTCGTCGGGGGTGTCGTCGTTCAGATGACGCAGGACCTGCGTCAGCTCGCTCGGTGCGAGCTTGCAGCCTCAACCAGCGCCGTGGCTGAACTGCGTCAGGCGGAACGCCGCGGCATCGCCGCGTTCACCCTGGGTCGAGTCGTCGCTCATGTCGTCACCCCCTCGCCGAGCTCGTGGCGGTCGGTCGTACCTCGAACGCCGTGTGCGGTGAGGGTAACCGTCGACCCG
>JAHDHM010000333.1 GCA_020631315.1 Acidimicrobiales bacterium | reverse complement strand
GGAACGGCGCTCGGCGTAGGCCGCTGCGGCGCGTTCCACCAGCGCGGAGTGGCCCGGAGCCGTGAGCATCGCAACGACCGCATGCTGCAGGATGTGGCTGACCCAGCCGGTGCCAACCGCCTGCCGACCCCGGACCCGACCAACCGTCGTCGGGTCTCCCACGAGGGCCGAGACGCGGAGATCCGGTCCAAGCGACTTGGCGACGGACCGCACGACCGCCCAGGTCGGCGACCCCTGCGGGATCGCGCTGTGGTGGGGGGCTCCGGACACCGGACCTGCGTGGTCGTCCTCGATCACCAGCACGTGCGGATGATCGGCGAACACCGCCTGCAACCGGTGGGCACGATCCGCGTCGATCGCCGCGCCGATCGGATTCTGGGCGCGCGGCGTGATGATCACCGCCGACACTCCACGATCGATCGCGTCGACCAGTGCGTCAGGGTCTGGCCCGCTGCCGTCGATGCGCACCGGGACCGGCCGAAACCCCATGGCGGTGACCAGTTCGGTGACGGACGAATAGCCGGGATCCTCGATTCCAACGGAGTCCCCCGGCCGAAGGTGAGCGGCAAGCACGCGCTCGATGCCATCGAGAGCGCCCGCAACCACGGCGAGTTCGCGAGCATCGATGCCGTCCCCTTCGAAGTCGAGGCGAAACAGTTCGGCCAATTCGGGCACGATCTGCTCGCGTCCGTACAGCAGATGCTCGCTGGGGACAGCGGCGAGGGCGATCGCAAGATCGGGAAGCAGCGCCGGGTCCGGATTCCCGTTGGCCACATTGCGCAGGTCGTCAGGTACGGGATCATCGATGTGCACCCGGACCGCAGGCTTGGCCGCCACGAACGTTCCCCGGCGCCCTTCGCCCTGCACGAGGCCGCGGTTGCTCAACGCCCGGTAGACGGCCGCCGCAGTGTTGGGAGCGAGCCCGCGTGCAGCCGCAAATTCCCGGACGGGTGGCAGCCGATCGCCGGGCGCAAGCTGGCCAGTGCGAATCTGCTGCTCGATCTCTGCCACCAGTTGGTCGGCTTTCGCCACAGTCACTCCTGTCGTGCGCGTCGCTTGCCATTCCTGCGACACCTGCTACCTTGACCATAGTAATACAAACTACATTTTGTAGCAATACATAATACCGATGCAGGACATCGTTGCATCATGCACCTCCGGGAAAGGACCCAGGAATGACCGACCAGGACAACCTCGACATCACGGATCGCACGACGCTCAAGCGAATCCCCGAACGCGGACACTTCGACCGCGACACGGTCAACGCCATCATCGACGAAGCGATGATCTGCCATGTCGGCATCGTGGACGAGAACGGCCGCCCGGTCGTCATCCCCACCTTCCACGGCCGCGACGGCAACGACCTGCTCATCCACGGGTCGGCGGCCAGCCGCCTGCTTCGCACCGCCCGCAACTCCGAAGTCTGCGTGACGATCACGCTGATCGACAGCCTCGTGCTCGCCCGAAGTGCCTTCCACCACAGCGCCAACTACCGCTCCGTCGTGATCTTCGGGGTACCCGAACAGATCACCGACGACGCGGAAGCCGACGCCGCTCTCAACGTGCTCGTCGAGGCCCTCGTGCCCGGCCGCATGAGCGAAGTCCGCCCGAACACGACCAAGGAAGTTCGGGCCACGCTCACGCTGCGGCTCCCCATCACCGAAGCGTCGGCCAAGATCCGCAACGGCCCGCCGGTCGACGACGAGGAGGACATGGACGCCGACGTGTGGGCCGGCCTCCTCCCCATCACCACCACCTTTGGCCAACCCGTCACCGCCGCCGACATGCGCCGCGACCTGCCCCCATCCCCATCCGCTGCCAACTACCGGAGGCCCGTATGAACCGCATCGCCATCCTGATCTTCGAGGAGGTCGACCTGCTCGACGTGGGCGGCCCCTACGAGGTCTTCCTCACCGCCGACCGCATCCACCAGCGCCGCGGCGGCGAATCGATCTTCGAGGTCACCGTCGCCTCCCCCGACGGCCAACCGGTCACCTCGTTCGGCGGGATGGGGCTCGTCCCCCGGGCGGCAGTCGCCGACATCGACCATGCGGACCTCATCGTCATTCCCGGCGCGATCACGATCGAGACCGTGTGCGCAACACTCGAGGTGCGCGAGGCTGTGGCCACCCTCATCGAGCGCTCGACCACCACGACCTCGGTCTGCACCGGAGCCTTCCTGCTCGCCGATCAGGGCCTGCTCGATGGTGTCCCCTGGACCACCCACTTCGAGGACGTCGCCGACCTCGCCACACGCATCGGTTCGGACCAGGGCCACGCGCGGGTCCGTTGGGTCGACAACGGCGACGTGGTCACCGCGGGAGGGCTCAGCAACGGCATCGCCATGGCGCTGCACATGGTCGAACGACTCGCCGGGCGGGAGCTCGCCGTGACAACCGCCAACCAGATCGAATACGACTGGGACCCCGAGGACGGCCAGACCTTCGCCACCTGAACGACCTCGTAGGCTGCACCGATGTACCGGTTCGCCTACATCGCCTATGGCCTCTTCGTGGCCAGCGCTGGCGTGACCTTCGTGTTCCTCGAGGACATCGAAACCCAGTTCGGAATCTCCGCGTTGGGGATCGGGGCGATCTCGGGCATGAGCTTCCTGATGTCACTGGTGGTGGCGCTGGGCATGAGCCCGCTCGGCGACCGCGGCCACGTCGTCGAGCTCGCCGTGCTCGCATTCATCACGGCCGCAATCGGCAACATCTGGCTGGGCCTGGGCTCGAGCTTCTGGGAGTTCTTCATCGCCCGCGGCCTGGCGAGCTTCGGCATCGGGCTCTTCGGCATCGCCGCTCGAAAGGCGCTGATCGGGTCGAGCGTGGACGGCAGCGCAGAGAAGCTCGGCGGGCTGATCTCGGCTGCGGTCGCCGGGTTCCTGCTCGGGCCGTCGATGGGAGCATGGCTCGAACAGTTCGGCGGCATGCTCACCCCCTATCTCGTGCTGACGGTGGCGTTGGTGTTGTGCGCACCCCCGTCGCTGCTCTGGCTCCGTCGAACCCCGATCGCCACGTCGTCCATCACGACCAGCCGGGCGATGCTGCCCCTGCTGCGAATCGCCCCGATGCGAGCCGCTGTCGCCACCCACACGGCGGTCTTCTTGAACATCGGGGTGTTCGACTCCACCGTCGACGAACTGCTCACCGATCTCGGAGCGAGCAACACCGAGGTGGCGATCATCCTGATCATCGTCGCTTCGCCCCTCCTCGTCGTGCCGACGATCGCCGGTCGATTCGTGGACCAGCATCCGAGGCCGCAGCGAATCCTCCTGCTTGGACACCTCCTGTTCGTCCCGATCCTGCTGAGTCTCAGTTTCACGGCATCCATTCTCTATTTCGTCGTGTTTGCGTTCGTGCAGACGGCGATGGAGAGCGTCGTCTTCCCGTCCGCCGCACGCGTCACCGTGAACCAGACCGGCGCAGAGGAATCGGCGATCGGACAGGGGCTCCTGGATTCCGCAGGCCAGCTGGCGGCGGCGGTGTCCGCCTTCATCGCACCGGTGATGTACGACCTCACCAACGGGCCACTCGGCTCGTTCGGGATGTCGGGGAGCATTGCACTCCTGCTGTTGATCTATGCGTGGACCCAGGTTCGAGACACGTATTCGAGGGATGCGACGGCGCTCGCTCCCGACCCCATCTGACCTCAGAACGCCCGAACGATCAACGGCACCCCAGCGGCCACGAGACCGACGGAGAGCAGACCCAGCACGACTCGCTCGCCGAGACGCCCGGCGAGTCGCGCCCCTGCTAGCGATCCGAGGAACGCACCGACGATCAGCACCGCCGCGCTTCCCCACACCACGTTGCCGGCGAGCGTGTGCCCGACCGACCCGGCGACACTCGTGGCCATCGACGTGGCGGCGGTCGTCGCCGCAGCCCGATGCGGGGCCATGCGTTGGAGCCTCGCCAGGAACGGCACCGTCAACAGGCCACCTCCCACCGCAAACATCCCGGACAGCAGACCGATGCCACCGCCGAGCGCACCGAGCGGGCCCGGTGCGGCCGGCCGCTCCTCACCCATCTGCGCCGACGGCGTGTGTGTGGAGAGCACGAAGACCGCAAGACCGATCAGCAGGAAGCCCAACACCGCGATGAAGACGTCCGAGTCCACCCGCCCGGCCAGCTGCCAGCCGGCCAGCAACGCAACCGGGACGGCCACCACGGCGAACCGGAAGGCGGCGTCACGGGCCACCAGGCCCTGTCGGTCGTAGGCGAGCGTTCACGTCGTGCCGATGACGGCGAGTGCAACGGCGCCGGTGCCGACGGCTTCGA
>JAHDHM010000332.1 GCA_020631315.1 Acidimicrobiales bacterium | reverse complement strand
CTCGCGTTGCTGGCGGCGTTCTCGCTCGTCGCCGCAGCGTGTGGCGACTCCGATGACTCGTCGTCGGCTTCGTCCGAACTTCCGGGCGAGGGCGTGACCATCACCATGGCCAAGGCCGACTGGTCGACCGAGGACCCGAACGCCTACGTCGCACGTGCGATGTTGCAGGAGCTGGGCTACACCGTCACCGATCCCGCAGAGTTGACGCTGGGCCCGAGCAACGCCTACGTGGCCATGGCCCAGGGCGATGCCGACTTCTGGATCAACAGTTGGATGCCGGGCCACCAGTCGTGGCTCGACTCCTCGCTCCCCGACGACTCGCTCGTCGGTGATCACGTCAGCGTCATCGGCGAGATGATGATGGCCGGTGGTCTGCAGGGCTTCCTCATCACCAAGTCGTTCGCCGAGGAGTTCGGCATCACGACGATGGAGAGCTTCGACCAGAACCCCGACGCCATCGCTGCCTACGACGCCCAGGACCCGGAGCCGGGCAACGGCGTTGCTGACATCTACGGCTGCCAGGACTCCTGGACCTGCGATGACATCATCCTGGCTCAGATCGCCTTCGGCGGTTACGACAACATCCAGCAGACGATCGCCGGTTACGACGCCATGTTCGCCGAGGCAACGGTCAAGGCCGACGCCGGCGAGCCCATGGTGATCTACACCTGGACCCCCAGCGCCTACATCACGCAGCTCCGCCCGGCGGACAACGTCGTGTGGCTCGGCATGGACGCCATCCTCGATGACTCCAACCCGACCGGCGCAGAGGGTGGCGAAGGCTGGGACCAGCGTCCCGGCACCGCCTCCATCGGCACCGACGCCTGCCCCGCCTCGGACGGCTCCACCTGCCCGATCGGTTGGGCCGCTGCTGACATCCGTGTCACGATCAACAACGAGTTCGCTGCCGCCAACCCGGCTGCGAACGCACTTCTCGAGGCCTTCGAGATCTCCGTCATCGACGTGTCGCTCATGAACGTCGAGATGGACGGCGGCGCCGACGTCGAGGAGCTCGCCGCTCAGTGGATCACGGACAACCGTGACCTCGTCGACACCTGGATCGCTGCTGCCAAGGCTGCTGCCTGATCCGACCGGTTCTGAACTGAACTGACGCTCGAGGGCGGGGGCTTCGGCCCCCGCCCTCTGCGCGTCCAAACCCGTGTACGCGTCGCTGTGGCGTGCGTGTCGCGCTGGTGTGAGCGCGGCTGTCCGCCCGCCGCCGCGCTACACCGTTCTGTCTGTGCGTGGCGTTGCCAGAGCAACGCTGGAAACAGACAGTTCCGAAGCTGGTACGTGACGGTCGATGTCCCACCCTGCTGCTGGACTGCAGGCATGGTGGATGACGAGACGTATGACCTGGTGGCGGCCCAACACGGTGTGGTGTTGTCGTGGCAGTTGCCGGGGACGGAGATGGAGCGACGGCACGAGCTCGTCGGATCGGGTCGATGGCACCAGCTTGGCCGTCACGCGTTTCGCCTACGGGGCTGTCCTGTGACCACCGAGTCGAGGTGGATGGCGGCGTTGCTCATCGCAGGCCCCGGCGCTCATCTCAGCCACCAGACCGCTGCCCAGCTCTGGGGTTGGCCTGGGTTCCGGCCGCCGGTGCCGATCGTGCAGCGGCGCAAGTCCAGCAACCGGCGTCAGTTGACCGGGGCATCGGTCATCGAGACGCTCGATCGCATCGGGCGACAGGGCCGGCGGGGTGTTCGGCGAGTGGACTTCCTCATCGACAGCCGGGTGGTCCTGGAGGTGCTCGGCGATCGCTTTCACACTGGTCTTGCAGCACGCGAGGACGATCGTGCTCGCTTCGATGCCATCGTCGCAGCAGGCTTCTCGTTGGTGACGATCACGGAGGCTGACGTGTTCACCGGACCGCACGCGTGGATCGGCCGCGTCCTCGCTGCCCTCCGGCGGCCTGCAGCGGCCTGAAGCACCGGAGTGGACCTCGGTGTGACGACCGCTCGCCTCCCGGACCGGCATTGCAACTGTCTGTTCGTGGCGTTGTCCTGGCAACGCCAGAGACAGACAGTTCGACGGGCGGGGTGGCTCAGCCGAGGAGGTGGTCGCCGGAGGCGTGTTCGCCGCGGGGCTGGACGTACTGCCAGCCGAAGCGACCCTTCACGCACAGGTGGCCCGACGTGACCGAGTGATCCGACGGCGAGGTCACCTTGACGATGGTGTTGTCCTGGACGTGCAGCTCGAGGTTGCAGCCGACGCCGCAGTACGAACAGACGGTACGGCTGACGTGCTGGTCGTCGGGCCGCCACTCCCCTGCGGTGCGGAGGTCGAACTCGGTGGTGAACTGCAGCGCCCCCGTCGGGCACACGGCCACGCAGTTGCCGCAGTAGACGCACGCCGACTCAGGTAGCGGGGCGTCGTACTCGGTCGAGATGCGGGCGTCGAACCCGCGGCCGGACACGGCGATGGCGAACGTGTGCTGCGCGTCGTCGCCGCAGGCTTCGACGCACTTGTAGCAGAGCACGCACTTGTCGTAGTCCCGGACGTAGAGGTCGTCCTCGCGCTTGAACGGGACGTCCATCTTCTTGACATCGTCGCCGTAGCGGGACGGATCGGCGCCGTAGTGGGCGGACCACTGGGCCAGATCCGTGTCGTGGGCGATGTCGCGAGCCTGGCTCACGTCGACACCGGAGCCGAGGAACTCGAGCACGATCTTGCGGCTGTGGCGCACCCGCTCGGAGTCGGTGTGCACGACCATGCCCTCTTCGGCGGGTCGTGAGCACGATGGCACCAGCGTGCGGTTGCCCTCGACCTCGACGACGCACACGCGGCACACGTTGACCGGTGTGAGGTTGTCGGCGTAGCAGAGTGTGGGGGTGTCGACGCCGGCGGAGCGGCAGCCGTCGAGGATGGTCTGGCCGGCGTCGAGTTCGACCGGTTGACCGTCGATGGTGATGTTGACGGTGGCGACGCTCACGTCGGAGCTGCCGTTGAACGTTCCAGTGGATGTGACGGTCATGAGGCGCTCCCGGAATCGGTGGCGACGAGGCCGAGACGGATGGCGGACTGCACGGCACCGGACGCCGTGTGCCCGAGGCCGCAGATGGAGGCGTCGCCCATGGCGAGCGCCATCTCGTCGATGAGTTCGATGCGGTCGGCGGCGAGGGTGCCGCCGGTCTCGAGGGGTTGCAGGATCTCGTGCTGGCGGACCACACCGACTCGGCACGGCACACACTGGCCACACGACTCGTTGCGGAAGAACTCGGCGATCCGCAACACGACGCCGTTCATGTCGGCGTCGGTGTTGAACACCTTCACGACGCCCGAGCCGAGTGTGGTGCCCCGCTCACGCGAGTCTTCGAGGGTGAGGGGTATGTCGAGGTGGGCGCCGTCGACGAACGAACCGGCTGCACCGCCCATCAGGATCGCCTGCAACTCACCGTCGACACCGCCCGCCACCTCGAGCAGTTCGCCGAGGGTCATGCCGAACGGCACCTCGTACAGGCCGGGGCGGGCGACGGCACCGGACAGGCAGAACAGCTTCATACCGGGCGAACGCTCCGTGCCGGTGGCCCGGTAGGTCTCCAGGCCCACGCCGAGCAGGTCGAGCACGTTGATGAGGGTCTCGGGGTTGTTGACCGCCGTCGGCTCACCGAACAGACCGTGTGTGGTCGGGAACGGCGGCTTGTTCCGGGGCTCGCCGCGGAACCCTTCGAGCGAGTTGAACAGCGCGGTCTCTTCGCCACAGATGTAGGCGCCGGCGCCACGGCGGACCTCGATATCGAAGTCGTGATCGGTGCCGGCGATGCCCTCGCCGAGCCAGCCGGCGTCACGGGCCTGGGCGATGGCGTTCTCGAGGCGAGCAGTGGCCAGCGGGTACTCGCCACGTATGTAGATCCAGCCGTTGGCTGCGCCGGTGGCGAACGACGCGACCGTCAGCGCTTCGATGAGGGAGAACGGGTCGTTCTCCATCACGATGCGGTCCTTGAAGGTGCCGGGCTCGGACTCGTCGGCGTTGGCGACGACGTGGGCCGGACGCCCCTTGGTGACCTCGTCGCGGACGGCACCCCACTTCACGCCGGTCGGGAACGCAGCACCGCCACGCCCTGAGAGGCCGGAGTCCTTCACGAGCTGGATCAGCTCGGCGTGACCCATGTCGATCGCTGCCCGCAGTGCGGAGTAGCCGCCGTGCTCGACGTAGGACTCGAGCGAGGTCGGGTCGACCACACCGATGCGCTTGAGCAGGCGGAGCGACTCGTCGCCCTGCTGTGGGATGGCGCCGGAGTTCTCGGTCTCGTCGGCGGGCACCGAGTCGGGACCGCCACGGCCCTGGATG
>JAHDHM010000331.1:3943-4297 GCA_020631315.1 Acidimicrobiales bacterium | reverse complement strand
GATCGAGAAGCCGACGACGGCCGCCGACTCGATCTCGAGATGATCGAGCAGCCCGACGATCTGCTGCGCGAACAGGCTCAGGGACGCCGCCTCGGGTGCTGGATCCGAGCCGCCGTGGCCGAACAGGTCGTAGGTGACCGTGCGCCAGCCCGCGGCGACGAACGACGGCACCGTCTCGTCGAAGATCCGCCGGCTCAGACCGAGCCCGTGGATCAACAGCGCGACCGGTCCGTCGAGCGGCCCGTCGACCTCGAACGCGGTCCCGTTCGAGTCGACCCCCACATGCACCCCAGCCGTCACACGCCCGCCGGATTCTTGAGTTCTCGGCCGTTGCGCCGCGTCATCCTCATCGCT
>JAHDHM010000331.1:0-3933 GCA_020631315.1 Acidimicrobiales bacterium | reverse complement strand
GTGTTGTTGATGTCCCCACCCATCTCTTCGATGTCCTGGTAGCGGTTGCCGATGCGGTGGTGCGGGTGGCCGCCGATCGAGGCACCGAGGGCGATGATCACCTCGTCCTCGGCAGGGGCGTCCTGAATCGACGTGTGGATCGTCTGGTAGTGGCTGCGCTGCCCGCCGTCGTCCTTGTGCATCAACGGGATCATGATCGAGGTGCCCGCCGCGCCTCGGGTGTTGGCGAACGACAGGTAGCTCTGGGCGTTCACCGCCTGCCGGTACTTGTTGCCGAAGAACAGGGTGTGGGTGAGCGCCTGGGCGTGTTCGATCTCGCCGCCCATGCCGACGACCGACGCCTTGCCGTAGCCCTCGAGCCGGTCGCCGGTGACGCCGAGGATCATGTCGGTCAGCAGCTGCCCGAGCTCGGGGCCGTGGTCACGGATCTCAGGTCGCAGGTCCTCCACGAAACCGCGCCCGAACCACGGGTTCTTGATGATGACCATCGCCGCGACCAGCTCGGTCGGGGTGTCGACGGGCTTGCCGCCCTCCTCGTACGTCACCTGGTGGTGGAGCAGGGTGCGTCGGATCTGTGCGGGCATCAGGGGGTCCTCTCGTTCTCTGGTTCGGGTCCGGCAGCTCAGGCGAACTGTGGCATCACGCGGTCGATGAACAGGCTGAACGACCGGCGCTGCTGCTCCATGTCGAGGCCCATCGACGCGTAGTAGATGAACGCGTCGATCCCGACCTCTTCGTAGGCCTGCAACTTCTCGGTGACCTGGTCGGGCGTGCCGAACATCAGGTTCTCCTCGAGCATGGTGGGGTCGACGCGGAAGTTGCCGTCGAGCTCCTCGGCCGGGATGTGTTCAGGGAAGCCGTTGACGACCTCGCCCTTCTTCAACATCAGGTTGCCGAACAGACCGAGCACGTGGCGGACCGAGGCGATGGCCGCGGCGCGGTCGGACTCGTTCTCGTACACGCTGCTGTGGCGCATGAGCGCCCAGCGGCCCGACCAGTCGCGGTTGTGTTCGGCGATCGACGAGTCGAGCCGGCCCCGGTACTCGCCGACCTCGGAGAACGGCATGGTGAGCGGCCAGCTCATGATGTCGCAGTCGTTCTGCACCGCGTAGTCGAACGTGATCGGTGAGCGAGCGGCGACCCAGATCGGCACCTCGGCCTGCGTCGGCTTGGGGCACGAGGTCGAGCTCGGGAACTGCCAGTGCTCGCCGTCGTGTTCGACGTCGCCGGCCCACAACTCCTTCACCAGCGGCAGCATCTCCTGCATGTACCGGTAGCTGTCGGGCTGGGCGAGGCCGGGCTTCATGCGGTCGAACTCGCGCTGGTAGGCGCCCGAGCCGAGGCCGAGTTCGAGGCGACCGTCGGACAACAGGTCGACCATCGCGGCCTCGCCGGCGAGGTTGATCGGGTGCCAGTACGCGGCGTTCGCCACACCGCAGCCGAGGCGGATGTTCGACGTGTGCTCTGCCCACCAGGTCAGGATCTGGAACGGGTTCGGGGCGATCGTCATCTCGAGTGCGTGATGCTCGGCGGCCCACACGATCTCGAAGCCGGCGTCGTCGGCCATCTTCACCATTTCGATGGTGTGGTCGCGCACCGCTCGCATGTCGGTGGCGTCGCTCATGCGTTCGAGGTTGACGGCGAGGTGGAACTTCATCTTGTTGCTCTGTCCTTCGCTGTGCTCTACGGCCGGCGCTGCTCAGCGCATGACGAACGGGTTCGACAGCGGCGTGTCGGACGCGTTCATCCAGACGGTCTTGGGGCGGGTGTAGTCGTACATGGCCTGCATGCCGGCCTCTCGGCCGTAGCCGCTCATGCCCATGCCGCCGAACGCGGCGATCGGCGAGATGACCCGGTACGTGTTGATCCACACGATCCCGGCACGGATCGAGCGGCTCATCCGCAGCTGGCGTGCACCGTTGCGGGTGAACACGCCGGCGGCCAGGCCGTGGCGGGTGTCGTTGGCGAGGCGGACGACGTCGTCCTCGGTGTCGAACACCTGCACGGCGAGCACCGGGGCGAACAGCTCGGTGTCGACGATCGTCAGCTCCTGGTTCGGGCAGCTGACGATGGTCGGCGGGTAGAAGAGGCTGTCCTCTCCGCCGATGCGCGCACCGCCGGTGACCACGGTGCCGCCCTGCTCGACGGCGAGCGCCACCTGGGCCTCGACGTGTTCCATCTGCCCGACGGTGCACAGCGGGCCCATGTCGACGTCGTCGGCGGTCGGGTCGCCGACCACGATGCCCTCGACGACCTCACGCATCTTGGTGAGGAACTCGTCGGCGATGCCGCGCTGGAGGTAGAGGCGAGAACCGGCGACGCAGCTCTGTCCGCTGGCGGCGAAGATGCCGGCGACCGACCCGTTGACGGCGCTCTCGATGTCGGCGTCGTCGAACACGATGAACGGCGACTTGCCGCCGAGCTCGAGCGACACCTGGGCGAAGTTCTCCGCGCTGTTGCGCAGGATGTGTCGGGCCGACTCGGGTCCGCCGGTGAAGGCGATCTTCGCGACGAGCGGATGGCTGGTGAGCTCCCGCCCGCACGGTTCGCCGTGGCCGGTGAGGATGTTCACGACGCCCGGCGGGATACCCGCCTCCTCGACGAGCTTGCCGAACTCGAGCAGCGGCGCCGAGGCGTGCTCGCTGGCCTTCAGCACGACGGCGTTGCCGGCGGCGAGCGCAGGACCGACCTTCGTGGCGGTGAGGAACACCTGGGAGTTCCACGGGATGACGGCGGCCACCACTCCGACCGGCTCACGGCTGGTGAACGCGAACAGGTCGGGCTTGTCCAGGGGGAGCGTGTCGCCGTGGATCTTGTCCGCCGCCCCGCCGAAGTACCGGAAGTACTCGGCGATGTACTTGGACTGCCAGCGGGTCTCCTTCAGGAGCTTGCCGGTGTCCTTCGTCTCGATGAGGCCGATGGCCTCGGACGCGGCGTCGAGTGCGTCGCCGAGGCGGCTGACGAGCTTGCCGCGCTCGGTCGGCGTCATCGTCGACCACGGGCCCTCGTACATGGCGGCGTGAGCTGCTCGGACGGCTCGGTCGACGTCGTCGGCCGTGGCTTCGGGAACGGTCGACCAGACCTCGCCGGTGGCCGGATCGACGGAGTCGAAGCGGGCGCCGTCGGACGCATCCACCCATTCGCCGTCGATCAGCATCTGGAGCTGCTGCAGTTCGCTCATGAGCGCTGACGGTACGGGATCGGTCTCCGCGGCATCTTCGAACGAGATGGACCTATGCTTCGGCTCGTCCGAACCAGCGATGCCATTGCGAGGAGGGCTCGTGCAGCTCGCCCACGTCGAGACCTTCGTCGCCATCCTCGAGGAGGGCAGCCTCGCCAGTGCGGCGCTGCGTCTCGACGTCTCCCCGTCGACGGCCACCGAGCGGCTGCAGGCGCTGGAGCGCGAGCTCGGCTGCCGTCTCGTCGAGCGCTCCCGGAGCGGGATCTCCCCGACGGCTGCCGGCCTGCGGGTGCGAGCGAACGCCACGACCATGGTCGACCTGTGGACCCAGATCCGTCGCGAAGCCTCACTCGCGGCCGATGTGACGGACACGTGTGTGCTGGCCTGCCACGTCGATGCGTGGGTCGGAGCGGGTGACCTCCTGCTGTCGGCCATCCGGACCGCGGCCCCGCACCTGGCCATCACCGTCCGCACGGGTTCGGTACGAGAGGTGCTCGGCTGGCAGCGCACCGGCCTGGCCGACCTGGCGCTGCTGCACGACGCCGATGCGCCCGCCGGTCACGAGCGGCACCGTCTCGCCGAGGACCGACTGCTCCTGGTGTCGGACCGGCCGGACACCCCGCTGCGGTTCGACCCCGGCTACGTGTTCGTCGACCTCGGCGCGGCGTTCGTCCGAGCCCACGCGGCTGCGTACACCGACGCGTCGCTCGCGTTCGTCACGTTCGACGATGCGACCACGGCGGTCGAGTACA
>JAHDHM010000330.1 GCA_020631315.1 Acidimicrobiales bacterium | reverse complement strand
CATGTGCCAGACCGAGTGGTGCTCGGCCGGGTCCTGCACCATGAGGCAGCCGTGACCTCGCCACGCGCCGTTGGCCTTCCAAGGGTGTTCCTTGCCCGCTTCCCAGACGCCGTCGGGGAAGGTGAACGGTGTGCCCGAGGCGACGAAGATCGCGAGGTCGTTGTCGTGGTCCTCGACGACGCGCATCGGCAGCTCGATCCACGCACGGTCGAACCACGGCGCGGACCGATCGCCGTCGTCGAGCGGGCTGAGCCCCTTCACCTCTCGCCGGACGACCGTGTCCCCGACGTTCCACCGCTGCCGCATCCGGGCGACGGTATCGGCGCGAGCCGGTCAGGCGTGGTCAGGTTCCGTCGAGCAAGCGGATCTCGTAGTCGAACCGAAGCTCGTCGTCGATGGAGTCCAGGTCGTCGTCGATGTCGAGGACGAGTGGGGCACCACTCGCATCGTCGAAGACCAGGTCGAAGTGATCCGGTACGCGGCGCAGAGCGCGTTCGGCGCGATCGAAGAGCTCGTCGGGCGTTCTCGGAACCCAGCCAGGAGCATCGTTCAAGTCGACGACGACTCCATCGCGTACCTCGACGTTCACACCCCCGGTCCAATAGCAGAAGCACGCGACCGAGACGACCGCGTCGTAGTCACGATGATTCAACGAGTCCCAGAGCGCACGCGCCGCGGTGAGCTCGTCCAGCGCGTCGCGGGCGGCGAATCGCCGTTCCCAACCGACGGTCAGCGGTCCGTCCGAGCGGGTCGTGTCGCACCGCACCATCTCGGGCCATGCGTCGCGATCAGCCGGCCGGATCATCGTGACCAACCACTCGTCTCCGACGGTCACGCCAGAACCGAAGCCAGGGGTCCACATGGTCACGACGTCACCGACCGGGACACGGCCTTCGAAGATCTCGTCAACAGTGAACGTCGTGGCCTCCAACGAGGCGGGGACCACGAACTGACTGCCTTCGGGATCAGCGACGGACATGTGAGCATGTCTCACCGAGGTGCTCACGACCGTTCCGCGGAACGCCAACGTGTTGAGCGGGCCCATCGGCACACCCGGGTAACAGGCGGCGTACCCGCGGTCGGTGTGTAGCGGGACGCCCGCCATCATCGCTGCGCCGTCCGTTTCGCCGATGGCGGAGTCGAGACCGGAGACCCGGAACGTGAAGGTCCGTTCGTGGTGGTTCGTCTCTGCGTCGACCAGCAGCACGACCTCGACCGGTACGCCGGTCGTCGAGTCGAAGCGCACCTCGAACAGATCCGGGCCGAGCAGCAGATGCCCTCGCAGGTAGTCGAAGATGCGCGGGACGGTGGTCGGCAGCCACTCATCGATCGGCTGCCCGGACTCCTGCGCTTCGCCTCCCCGGACGGCCACGTGGTCTTGTTGCACCCGCACGCAGCCATAGCAGTCGACGTTGAACCACAGGCTGTACTCGTCGATACCGAGCCCGTTCCAGATGGCCTCGTTGGCCGCAATGACTTCTTCGGTCACCGCGAGGTTCGCGGCCGTCGGTGCTGGCTCCGGCACCGACACAATCGTCGAGGTCGAGGCCGGTGCAGTGGTGTCGACCCCGGAACGGTCGTCGCCGCTGCACGCTCCGAGCGCACCAACGGCGAGCACGATCCCGACGATCCACCGACGTCCCATTTCTTCACGCTCGCACGTCATGGGGCCGAAACGACAGCACCACCCGAACGGACTCCGTCCGGGTGGTGCTGTGCTGGTTCCTGGAGCTACTCGATCCAGGCGGTGCTGGTTCCTGGATCTACTCGATCCAGGCGGTGCTGGTTCCTGGATCTACTCGATCCAGGCTTTGACCTTCTCGATGGTCTCGAGCGGGTTCTCGCCGCCGGCCTGAATGGTGAAGTGGGTGACACCCACGTCCTTGTAGACCTGCAGACGCTCACGCACCCGACCCTCGTCGCCGGTCAGGGTGGCGAGGTCGACGTACTCGTCGGGGACCATGGCCATCGCCGCGCCCTTGTCGCCGGCGAGGAACGTGTTCTGGATCTTCTCGGCCTCTTCCTCCCAGCCGTAGCGGCGGAACAGGTCGTTGTAGAAGTTCTTGCCCTTGGCGCCCATGCCACCGACGTACCAGCCGGCCTGCATGCGGGCCGCCTCACGAGCCTCGTGGACCTCGGGGCCGTCGCCGAGTGCGACCGTGCCGCCGGCGAAGATCTGGAGCTCGCCGAGCGACTCGTCGCGCTTGGCTGCACCCTTGTCGAGCGCGTCGCCCCACACCTGGCGGAAGTAGTCGGCCACGAAGAAGATCGGCTGCCAGCCGTTGGCCACCTCGGCGGCCATCGCGACGTTCGACGGGCCGATCGCGGCGACGACGATCGGGATGTCCTGGCGGTACGGGTGGTGCATGAACTTCAGCGGCTTGCCGAGGCCCGAGCCCTGCTCCGGCGGCAGCGGCAGGGTGACCGCACGACCGTCGTGCTCGACGCGGTCGCGAGCCCACACCTTCTTGCAGATCTCGATGACGTCACGCGTCGTGCCGATCGGCTTGTTGTAGGGCACGCCGTGCCAGCCCTCGATGACCTGCGGGCCCGACGTGCCGAGACCGAGGATGAAGCGGCCCTGCGACAGGGCGTCGATGCCCGCGGCGCTCTGCGCGATCAGCGCGGGGGAGCGGGAGTAGAGGGGCATGATGCCCGACATCAGCTCGACGGTCGTCGTCTGACCGGCGAGGAAACCGAGGGTCGAGACCAGGTCGAAGCCGTAGATCTCCGGCGTGATCACCACGTCGATGCCGGCGGACTCGTAGTCCTTGACCTGCTGTGCGGTCTTGGCCGGGTCGCCGGTGAACTGGAACGTCGTCGCCAACTTCATGTGGTGTCTCCTCGAGGTCGCCGACGACTGTACGCACCGCCGCTCGGACCCACCAAGGCGTGCAGGCGTGGCCGAGCTCGGCCGGTGATTGCCTTCCCGCCGCCTCGTGGCGACAAGATGGTGGGAATGGGGGAAGAACTGATCGAGTGCGTCGGGCCTGCGGGCGCCGGCGCACCCACGACACTCACCGCTGACCCGGTCTACTGCGAGGCCACGTTCCACTACGCCGACCGGTCACAGGAGTTCGGCCGCGGTGGTCCACGGCCCGACGTGGTCCTGCCCGTTCACGACGGACGCCAGATCGACGGCCTGTCGTTCGAGGCAAACGGCTTCGAGCTGATGACCTTCCCGAGCAAGGTCGAGAACTGGCGCGACTACGACGAGGTGTTCGACGTCCACGGGCCCGAGGTCGAGGCCTTCGCCACGGAACGGCTCGGCTGCGACGTGGCGATGTTCTACCCGCCGATCATCCGCAGCCCCGAGAACGCGAAGAAGGTCGAGGACTACGCCCCGATCCTGTTCGTCCACTCGGACTTCAGCACCGACTACGGGCCGATGACGTGGGAGCCGCATCGCCCCTACCGCGAGTTCATCCAGCCGCTGCTCGACCAGAAGGGGCTGACCCAGGACGACCTGCGCAACGCCAAGCGCATGGTGATGATCCAGTTCTGGCGCAACATCGGACCGATCGAGGCCGACCACCCGTTGGCCGTGTGCGACCCGCGCACCATCGACCAGGACCGTGTGGTGCACACGACCATCACCGAGTACGGCGGCCGGGTGCTCGAGTTCGAGATCTCGGCGTTCCTCTCACCGGAGGAGACCGACGGCGACCGCTGGGTGACGTTCCCCCAGATGCAGCCCGACGAGGTGCTCGCGTTCCGGACGTACGACTCCGCCGAGATCGACGCGGACCGTCCGTACTGGACGCCCCACTCCGCGTTCCGCGACCCGTCGGTCCCCGACGGCGCCGACCACCTCCGCGAGTCCGTCGAGATGCGCGCCCTGTGCGTATGGCGCTGATCCTGCGGATCACCGGCGGCATCTGCCCTTCAGGTGCTCACAACCAGGCCATGACACGACCGACCAACGTCTCCACGAACGACTCGTCGCGGCCTTCGACGTCGGTCTCGAGCGTGTCGACGGTGACGACCATGCGGTGGGCGATCAACTCCTTGGTCGCCTGAGCGTCGGACAGGAGCATCTCCCACGGGTAGTCCGACACACCGGCTGCCACGAGGGCCTCGTGATAGCGGCGCAGCAGACGCTCTTCCTCGGCGACGTGTTCGCCGGTCAGCGCCGTCGTGATGAAGTACGCCACGTCGAAACCCGGTCGAGCCCGCAGGATGCCCTGATAGTCGAGCACGACCATCGACCCGTCGGGCCGGAACAAGATGTTGTCCAACCGGTAGTCGCCGTGGCTGAGCGTCCAGGGCGCCGAGCCGAGCTGCTCGACGATGTCGTCGGC
>JAHDHM010000329.1 GCA_020631315.1 Acidimicrobiales bacterium | reverse complement strand
GTCGACGACGCCATGCTCGACTTCGACAACGGTGCCGTGCCGTTCGCCGACAACATCGCCGGTCTGACCTTCGCCGAAGAGCAGGGCTCGTTCCTCGTGGGCGCCGCTGCGGCGCTCAAGAGCGAGACCGGCACGGTCGGCTTCATCGGTGGTGTCGGCGGCTTCGGTCTCATCGAGAAGTTCGAGGCCGGTTTCGAGGCGGGCGCCAAGGCCGTCAACCCCGACATCAACATCATCAGCGAGTACATCACCCAGGCCCCGGACTTCGACGGCTTCTTCGCCGCCGACCGTGCCCGTGAGATCGGTCTCGCCATGTACGCCGCTGGCGCCGACATCATCTACCACGCTGCTGGTGGTTCCGGTGCGGGCATGTTCGCGGCTGCTGCCGAGTACTCGGAGAACGGCTCGAAGGTGTGGGGCATCGGCGTCGACTCCGACCAGTACAACACCGTCGATCCGAGCGTCCAGGAGTTCGTCCTGACCTCGATGCTGAAGCGTGTCGACGTGTCGGTCTTCGAGATCACCAAGGCCCACGTGGACGGCATGTTCGCCGCCGGCAACACCGTCTACGACCTGTCCACGGACGGAGTCGGCTACGCCACCTCGGGCGGCTACATCGACGACATCGTCGATCAGCTCGAGGACTTCAAGGCCCAGATCATCGCCGGCGACATCGTCGTCCCGACGGTCCCCGAGGGCTGAGACGTCTGAGTTCGGTCCACCCGCCAGGGTGACCTGATTCTTCATGTGACGCGACAGCGGGTCCGGACTAAGTTCCGGACCCGCTTCGCTGTTTTCTCAGCGATCGACGGAGGTACGGGTGACCAACGCGATCGAACTGATCGACATCACCAAACGGTTCCCAGGGGTCATCGCCAACGACAAGGTGAACCTCACCGTGCGCGCCGGAGAGATCCATGCGATCTGCGGCGAGAACGGCGCCGGCAAGAGCACGCTCATGAAGATCCTCTACGGCATGCAGGGCGCCGACGAGGGAATCATGAAGGTGAACGGCAGCGAGGTGTCGTTCAGCTCGCCGACCGACGCCATCGAGGCGGGCATCGGCATGGTGCACCAGCACTTCATGTTGGCCAATCAACTGAGCGTGCTCGAGAACGTGATCCTCGGCTCGGAACCGACGTCGGGCGGCGGCCGGATCGACTTCAAGGCGGCCAAGTCCCACCTCGCCGAGGTCGGCAGCGCCTATGGGTTGACGGTCGATCCGGACACTCTGATCGAGGAGCTCGAGGTCGGCGCCCGGCAGCGGGTCGAGATCATCAAGGTCCTCTTTCGTGGTGCGCAGATCCTCATCCTCGACGAACCGACTGCGGTGCTGGTGCCACAGGAGGTCGAGGAGCTCTTCAACAACCTGCGCGAGCTCAAGGCCGGCGGCGCCACGATCATCTTCATCGACCACAAGCTCCAGGAGGTCCTGGAGATCGCCGACCGCATCACGGTCATCCGGCGGGGCAAGACCGTCGGTACGGTCGACGCCGCCGACGTCACCGCTCAGGACCTCGCCGAGCTGATGGTCGGTTCCGAGCTGCCGAGCCCGGAGACCACCGAGTCGACCGTCACCGACGAGGTGATGCTCGAAGTCGCCGGCGTCACGATGCTCGACGCCGACGAACGGCCCACCGTCAGGAACGTGTCGTTCAAGGTCCACAAGGGTGAGGTGCTCGGTGTCGCCGGCATCGAAGGCAACGGCCAGTCCGAGCTGATCGACGCCATCATCGGCATCGACGACGTCGCTTCCGGCACGGTGTCGATGGGCGGTCGCGACATCACGCACGCCTCGGTGCGGGACCGTCGCGAAGGCGGCCTCGGCTACGTGCCGGAGGACCGCACGGAGGAGGGTCTCCTCCTCGACGCCCCGCTGTGGGAGAACGCCAGCCTCGGACACCAGACGTCACCGCCCTACGCGAAAGGGTTCTGGATCGATCGCGCCGGCGCTCGTGATCGCACGGAGTTGATCCGAAGCGACTTCGACGTTCGTACGCCGAACATCGAGGTGTCGGCTCGGGCGCTGTCCGGTGGCAACCAGCAGAAACTGATCATCGGTCGTGAGCTCACCGCCGAACCCGAGGTGCTCATCGCCGCACATCCGACCCGCGGCATCGACGTCGGTGCGCAGGCCGACGTGTGGAACGACATCCGTGCAGCTCGTGGCAACGGGTTGGCCACGCTGTTGTTCTCTGCCGACCTTGAGGAGCTCATCGGTCTCTCGGACCGGATCGTCGTGATGTACCACGGCGAGCTCGTCGCCGAGCTCGACCCTGCACAGATCGACTCGAGAACGCTCGGCAGCTACATGACCGGTGCCGCGCTCCACGGTCACGGCGACGACTCGTCGGCCGATGCACCGCCAGTGCTCGACGGCGACCCCACCTCCATCGCCGAGGAGGGCGACGCATGAACCCGCTGCTCCGACGCATCCTGCTCGCCTCGGCGGCGCCGGCCCTCGCGTTCTTCTTCGCCTTGGTGATCTCGTCGATCGTGCTCGAGCTGTCCGGCAGCAACGCGATCGACACGTACCGCACCATGCTCGAGAACGGATCCGAGCTCGAGACGATGGTCGCGACGATCAACCGAGCCACGCCGTTGTTCATCGCCGGCATCGCCGCCGCCATCGGGTTCCGCATGAACCTGTTCAACATCGGCATCGAGGGGCAGTACGTGTTGGCCGCCTTCGTGGCCGCCATCGTCGGGGCCGAGATCAACCTGTGGGGCCCACTCCACGTGGCGGTCATCACCCTGACCGCCATGCTCGTGGGCGCGCTCTACGCCGGCATCGCCGGCGTGTTGAAGGTCTACCGAGGCGTCAACGAGGTCGTCTCGACGATCATGCTGAACTTCATCGCGATCGGCGGCATCATCGCGGCGATCTTCCCGCGGGTGCTCGACACCAGCCCGAACAACGCGAGCAACCAGGGCACTACCCCGATCGCCGAATCCGGCCACATGCCCGACCTCAACGGCTTCTTCGAGCTGTTCACCCGCGAGATCGGCGAGGGCGCCGAGGTGACCGGCGTGCTCGTCTTCGCCGTCATCGTCGGCATCTCCTTCTACGTGCTCGTCGCCCGCACCCGTTTCGGCTTCGACCTGCGCGCCAGCGGCATGAACCCGCTCGCCGCCCGAGCCGGCGGTGTACCGCCGGGCAAGATGATCATCTACTCGATGTTGCTGTCAGGTGCGGTCGCCGGCTTGATCGGCATGCCCGAGATCCTCTCGGACAATCACAGCTACGACCAGGGCTTCATCCGAGGCCTCGGCTTCGGCGGTCTCGGCATCGCCCTGCTGGGCCGCAACGGCGCGGTGGGTGTCGCGTTCGCCTCGCTGCTGTTCGGGTTCCTCGACTCGTCGTCGGCGGTGCTGCAGGTGAGCGGTTCGGCATCGGCGTCGATCGTCGTGATCATGCAGGCCACGTTCCTGCTGGCGGCCGTCGTGGCTTACGAGGTCGCCAACCGCTACCGCCAGCGTGACGAGATACAACGCGCCGCGGCGACCACGGGGGTGACGGCATGAGTTCCGTGATGCTCGACCCGACCACCTCGGCGCCGCCGTCCCGCTCGCTGGCCGACCGCTATGCGGCGATGCCGGCCTACTACCGCTGGCCGCTCGTCGCTGCCCTCGGCATCCTCGTCCTCACGATCGTGCAGGGGCGCTCGGACACCGAGCTGCTCACCAGCGGCAACACCACTCAGACCATGCTCAAGTGGTCGATCCCGCTGTTGCTCGCCGGCCTCGGTGGCCTGTTCTCCGAGCGTGCGGGTGTCGTCAACATCGGCCTCGAAGGCATCATGATCTTCGGCACCTGGATGGGTGCCTACGGCGCGTTCCACTGGGGCCCGTGGGGTGGTCTGCTCGCCGGCGCCCTCGGTGGCGCCATCGGCGGTCTGCTGCACGCCGTCGCCACGATCCATTTCGGTGTCGACCACATCGTGTCGGGTGTGGCCATCAACATCCTCGGGCCGGGTCTCACCAGGTATCTGTCCGAGCGGATCTTCGTGAACTACGAGGGTGGTTCGCAGACCCAGTCGCCGCGAACCGACGGTCTCGGCGAATGGACCGTTCCCGTGTTGGCGGGCGGCGATCTCTTCGGGTGGAAGAGTCCGGACGTCCTCGGCTGGTTCGTGAAGAAGGACTGGTTCTGGATCTCCGACGCGGCCGGAATGATGCGCGGCCTCATGTTCCGGATCGGCTACTTCACGCTGATCGCACTGGCGTTGGCCGTGATCGGCTCCTGGGTGCTGTGGAAGACCCGCTTGGGTCTGCGTCTCCGCTCGGCGGGTGAGAACCCGTGGGCCGGCGAG
>JAHDHM010000328.1 GCA_020631315.1 Acidimicrobiales bacterium | reverse complement strand
CGAGCGCCGGCTCGGCAGCCGCCCAAAGCGCTTCCGCGTCCTCACCGGCAAGGTCGGCCACGGCGCCAACACGAAACCGGCTGCCGAAGGTCGCAGCGAGCTGGAGGAAGTCGACCGTTGTCGTCGGCAGCGCCTCGAACATTCGCTGTGTGCTTGCGGACGACGTGGACCCGCCACGCGATGGGGCCGACTGTTCGATGATGACCTTTGCAAGGAACGGGTTCCCCCCGGCTGCCTCCAACGCAGCCACCGCTGCCGGGTCCGGCCTGCCGCCGAACTCGGCCTCGACGAGATCGACGACCGCGGCGATGTCGAGCGGACCGAGCTCGACCGTCGTCACACCCAACGCGGCCAGCTGCCGGGTCATGTCGGCCACATGCGGGCGATGCGGCCACGGCCGCATCCCGCTGAGGAACAGCACGGCGTGATCGGACAGATCGCGGATGAGTAGCGGCAGGACTTCGGCCGACTCGGCGTCAGCCCAGTGAAGATCGTCGAGAACGATGACCATCGGCCCGGCGTTCACTGCGCCCTGCACCGCCGCGACGAAGTCGTCGACCAATCCGCCTGTGGGCGACCCGTCCAAGACCTCGAGGAGGTGTCCACTTCGCCCGATGTCGGTGGCCCCCATGTCGGCGCTGATCCGACGCAGACGCAACAGCAGGTCGTACGGCCGAGCAGACGCGACCTCGTCGGCCTTGGACCACCAGACGGGCAGGCCGTGTGCGATCGCGTGATCTGCACCGTGCGCCAACAGCGCACTCTTGCCGATCCCGGCTTCTCCGCGAACCATCAGGCAGCCGCCTCGGCCCCGCGCCACGTCGGCGAGCGCCTCGGTGACCGCTTCGACCTCGGATCGTCGGCCGCGGAGTTCCGTGTTCCCGGCGGCCCCACGATCGGTCTCCGGCGCCGAGTCGACCGCCGAGCGACCCGGTGTCCTCGATCCCATCGATCCTCCCGGGCTCCTGCCGTCATGGCCTGAACGATCCGGGTTGAGGAGACGATCCTCACGTTCGTGGAACGCGGCGCTCGGAGACAGCCCGACATCGCGTAGAGCCAGCCGAAAGCCGGCCATCGTTCGAAGCGCCTCGCGGGTGTTGCCGGCGGCGTGCTGAGCATCCGTGAGCGCCAATGCGACGGCCTCGTCGAACGGGTCGAGCTTCGAAAGGTCGGCCAGCAGCCCGAGGCTCGGGCCCGGATTGCCCAGCGCAAGTGAGATTCTGCCGGTCAACAGTGCGGCCTCGCGCTGCCTGCGCAGGATCCGTTGGCGAACCGGTGTCGCGAAGTCGTGATCCGCGAGACGGTGGAGCGGGCGGGCTGAGAGCGGTGGTCGAACGGTGTCCAGCAGTGCAACGGCCCCCTCGGGAGCGGAGTCCGCCAGGGCGGTTGCGTTCTCCAGTGCTGCTTCGAGGTCCAAGAGGTCGACTCGGACGTTTCGATCGAGTAAGTACCCCCGAGGTGACGTGATCAGACATGAGGAATCGTCGCCGATGGAGTCCCGCAATCGCTTCACGAGAATCCGAAGTGCACCGGTGCCCGATCGAGGCTGCTCACCGTTCCACACATCGTGCACAAGGACCTCGCGGGCGACCTCCTCACCAGGCGAAAGCGCAAGACGGGCGAGCAGCGCCAGCTGTCGAGTACCTCGTATCTGCACCTCGCGGCCGTGTGCATACAGGCGAATATCGCCAATCAGATTGACCGCAAACCCTCCCACGCGCCCACTGTAACCCGACTCCATGCCCGGCAAGGTGGGCGTTGATCTCTGTCGAGTTGGGCGAGTAACGGCTGCGTAACGGCACTGATGGCATGGTCGGTTGCATGGAGAACGTGCGATGCATCTCGCTCCAGCACCGGGCCAGCGTCTGCCGAACCGCGCGTCAAATCTTGGGGGTGCTGGCCTCGGTTGCAGTCATTGCCTCGACCATCGTCGCCACTGCAGCACCTGCCGGCGCCGTGGCAGTGATCCAACCGGGCGACGCGGTCCCAGATTTCGAGTTGTACGACCAATTCGGGGACGCGCAACGGTTGAGCGACTACCGCGGGCAGGTGGTGGTTCTGCATTTCTGCGCGTTGTGGTGCGAACCTTGTCGGCAGTTCACGTCGAGCCTCCCCGCGGAGTTGGCTGAACTCGATGCAGACATCGGCCCCCAGGCATACGAGGTCGTCGAGGTTCTCTTGCAGGATGAGGCTGGCCGGCCTGCCGACGCGACGGCGGCACAACGCTGGGCGTCGGACGTCCTGGGGCTACCCGATAGGTCCGTGCTGCATGTTCGGGGTCGATGGCGAGGGCGCAGTAAGCGGCGACCCCGAGCATCCCCTCGCTGATGCTGATCAGCGAGAACGGGGTGTTCTTGCGGGATATCGGGCTCGACGAGGACCTGGGTGCGGCAATCGTCGATGCAATCGGCGTCAACCCGGCGCCGGAACCCGGTAGCGGTCGATGACTCGTATCAGGTCGATGTCCTTGATGGTCCGGTTATCCGCAAGCGTCGGACTGCTTGCCAACGACTTCGACGACAACGGAGATTCCGTCGTCGCCACGCCGAGCCGAACCTCGATTGTGACCGCACGCGGGGTGCCTCTCGGCTCAGTCGACCTCGCCGCGGATGGAACGTTCAGCATCGAGCCGGCCGCAGAGCTCGTCGACAACTGGGACATCCTGCCGCTGCTTGACCCCGAGTTCGAGCCGAGGGGGTCATTTCGGTACCGGATCGAGGACAGCACCGGTCGGCAGGCCGTCGGCACGGCAACGATCACCTTCACCAAGGCAAATCGCAGGCCGGAGATCGAATCGTTCAGCGTTCCGACGTACAGCGAGACCAACGAGCGCGTCGGCGCAACCGTCGAGGTGTTCGACGCCGACGGCGACCTTCTCACGATCACGGTGAGCGAGGGTGGTGTTCCCATCGCCACGGTCGAGTCCTACGGAGGGGTGGTCGAACTCAGCCTCCAGTTCACCGAGCCAGGGACCCGGTTCCTCAGCGCAAGAGTGTCCGACGGCAAGGAACGCTCCGGATTTGCCTCTGCAGAAACCGTGGTACTCGATGGCGGGGCTCGGCGCACGATTGCCGGGACCGTCGAACTCTCTGATGGATCGCGATTGACGCTCGGCGCCCGCCAGAACGGCGGGGACATCCGTGGCACGATTGAGTTCGTCACCCACGACGGGGACCGGTACCACAGCTCAGCGGTCAGCGTGCTCGAAGAGCACTTCGAGGGCCTCCATTACCTCTCCCTCCGAGGGGACACCGGTCAGGGATACGAGGTCGGCGTCGCCCTTCAGCTCGACGGTTTGGAGATCGTCTCGGCGGTCGTGTTCGACGTCGAAGACGGCATCGCCGGCGTGCGCTTCTTCACGGATGCTGCGATCGCCAGCGGACAGCTGATCACGAGATGACCACCACAAAGGAACCTGCAATGGTCACGACCAACCACACCGATCGAGCGGTCGGCACGATCGGGCTCGTCGGCGCCGCCCTTGTCGCGGCGATCCTCGGAGTCCACCCTTTGGGCACCACGGAGCTCTATGACGATGGCCCGGGCTTCCTGGATCACGTGAATGTGTTCTGGGTCGCAATCCACCTCGTGGCGGCAGTCGCGTTCGTCACCTTCGCACCGGTCATTCACCACGCGGCGGAGACGCTCCGGCCCGGCTATCCGCGGGCGCTCGGGCGATTCGCCGGTGTCGTGGCGACGCTTGGCACGGCGCTCGGCGTACTCCACCTGGTTGGCTTCGACACGCTCACGTTCCTGGCGTTCGAGGACACCTTCGCCGCCGCGGATGGCAGCGAGGCGTCGCTCCTCGGTGCGGACCTGCTTCTACGACTCCATGCGGCGTCCCTGGTGTCGTGGATGATGGCTTTCTGGTTGCCGGTGTCTGCACTGCTGGGTGCGGCCCTCCTTGCTGAGGGCACTCGACCGTTCTGGATGCGTCAACTCGGGCCGGTCGCCGCCGTCATGCAGGCGGCCGCGGTGATCCTCTTCGTCGCAGAAGGTCAGCACACCACGCTGGGGGAGACCGTCCTGTTTCGTGCGGGCGTGACACTGCTGCTGGCGCTGGTGGCATTGCTCGCCTGGGAACTTCGTCGGGGAGCGCCGATCGGGGAGCCTGCGGAGTCGCCGAGACGTCCGGGGGTCAGTCGATCAAAGTGAGCGGAGGCGCTCGATTCGCTCGTCGCCAGCACCCAGATAGTGGGCGAGCACGCCGAGCACCGCTTCGACGTCGAGCGAGCCCGCGGCATGCATCTCTTCGAGGTCGGCCCAGTCCTTCGTGCGGTTGACGAACGCCTTGAAGACGGCCAGGTCTCTGCATGCG
>JAHDHM010000327.1 GCA_020631315.1 Acidimicrobiales bacterium | reverse complement strand
GAACGATCACGATGCCCTCGTCGAGCAGGCCGCGGCCTACGTGCTGGGGTCGCTCTCCGACGCCGAGGCCGAGGCCTTCGAGCTCCACATGGTCGAGTGCGACGCGTGCACCGACGCCGTGTCGGAATTCCTCGAGGCGGGTGGAGTGCTCGACGGTCTGATGACGGGCGAGGCCGAGGTCGGACCGCTGGATGCCGCCGACCAGGCGCTGATCGACCGTGCGACCGCCGCGGCGGTCTCCCGCGCCGATGCCGACGTGGCCGCCCGGCGGCCGGAGCAGGCGCCCGTTGTCGAGCCGATCACCGATGGTGGTGGCGCGGGATCGGCGGCGGTCCGGGCCGACTCGGTCGTGTCGCTCGACGATGCACGCGCTCGACGGACTCGAGCCCCGATGTGGCTCGCCGCCGCCGCAGCGCTGGTGCTCCTCGTCGGCGCGCTCGCGGTCGGCCTCGGCCGCGGTGATGATCGGATCGACCTCGCGTTCGACGATCCCACCACCACGGGGTCGGTGGTGTTGGAGCCGAAGGTCTGGGGCACGGCGATCACGCTCGACCTCGCCGGACTGCCCGGAGCGGACACCTACCAGCTGTGGGCGATCGACGAGAACGGTGAGCAGTCGCCGGTCGTCGGCTGGCCGTCCTCGCCGGGGGGATTCGCCCGGGTGACCGGGGGGACGCCGTTGACGCCCGACGATCTCGACTCGTTCGTCGTCACGTCGAGCGACCCGGACGACGTGCTCTTCACCGTGCCGGTCTGACCCCGGCTCGTGGTCGGGTCAGCGGCTGTGCGAGCCGTCGCAGCGGGGCATGCGCGATGACTTGCCGCAGATGCAGTCGTGGATGCCCTTGCCGGCCAGGATGCGATCGAGGTGGCTCTCCACCCGTTTCGCCCGGGTCGTCGGCTGCTTCGCCCCACCGATGTGGAGCACGAACCCCCGCTGGCGTCCGGGTGTGAGGGCGTGGAACGCGTGCTCGAGTCCCTCGACATCGTCGAAGCGTTCGACGAGTTCGTCGGGCAGCTCGAGTTCGTCCTTCGCTGCGAACTCGACCTTCGTGCCGGCCTCGGCGTGTCGCTTGGCCTCGCCGAGGAAGCGGCGGATCGCGGCGTCGTGCCGCTGGATCTCCAGCAGCGACGTGAACCGGAACTGGCGAGCGCTCTGGGAGTCCTTGCCCGGAACCGTCAGCAGACCATCCGGATCGGTGAGCAGCACACCGGCGAAGAACGCGAGATCGCAGTGTTCCTTGAACGGAGCGACCATGACGATGTTCGTGTCGGCGTGCACGTAGCAGGGCTGGCGCCACTTCCAGGTCTCGTCGAAGCCGACGTCGAGCACGATCGCCCGCAGGGCCGCCGCCTCGTTTCGCCAGGCGTCGAGGCCGGCGTAGAAGTCCTCGATCTCGGGTGTGCTCACGGTCCGGACGCTACTGCTCCGGTCCCGGGCGACTCGACGTGCCGTGGTCGGTCGTTCTCGACACTCGCCGGGAGACGACGCGACGTCGATCAGCCGACCGGGACCCCGGGGGTGCAGCCCGCGATCGAGGTGCCCGGCCCCACGTTCGGATAGCCGAATCTCGGGTCGAGGAAGGCACGATCGCCGGTGATGAACGGCGAGTTGTAGGCGTCCGCGAACAACGCGTCCGGGTCGCCACCCTGTCCGTCCCAGTCGGTGCACCAGATGCCGGTCGCTTGCTCCAGGGACACGAAGAAGGTGCTGTTCGGGTCGGTCGTCGAGTAGAGCGCATCGACCTCGGCGTCGGTCGCGTTGAGCAGCCTCGTGACCGACTCGGTGAATCCGCCGACTCCACCGAGCCGGTTGATGCCGATCGTCCGCTTGGCGCCGAGTGCTTCGAGCGGTGTGATGCGGAGCGGATCGGCCCAGCCCCCGAGCGACAGCGCGCCGGAGACGAGCGGGACTGCCGGGCTGAAACCCGGTTCTGCCGGCGACGACTTCAGCACCTCCCGCCACGTCGATGTTCCCAGCGGCACGAACTGGTTGCTGCCGAGATCGTCGAAGCGGCGATCGAGGTTTCGATCCATCGTCCGCAGCTCCTTGTCGGCTCCCCAGTAACCGACACCGACGTCGGCGAAGTCGGGCTCGAACGGAATCGGCTCGGCGGTGATCCAGGCGGCCCGGGCGTCTTCCCAGTGGTCGATGCTGGCGCCGGTCAGCACACCCGTGACACCGAACGCCGGCAGATACGTCCCGACGGGATCGTCGGCCCGGTTCGGTCCACCGCTGATCGCGAACGCCTCCCGGAAGTCGTTGAACATCGACGTGAACTCGTCGCCGCAGCTGAGGTCGGTTGCACTCTCGAGGGTCGCGAGCTCCGCCCAGGTCGAGCCGAGGCCAGCTTCCGCGCACGAGCTCAGCCACGCGTCGAACCGGCCCACGTCGGCCGGCCCGTACCCCGCATAGAACGATCCGTAGCTCCCGATCAACGACGCGAAGGCGTCGAAGTCGATGACCGACGTCCGGATGAACACCGCAGGATCATCGACCTGGAACTGCAAGCCCTTTTCGAGCCCATCGATGATGTCGGTCGCGTGGAACACCGGATCCGGCGAGGTGAGAAGCAACTCGATCGCCTCGGGGTTGATGAGAGGGCCGAGGTCTCGCAGGATCCGGATGAACGCCTCGACACCCGCGAGCCCGTCGCCGGTCGCGAGGAGCGCCGGAATGTTCTCCGCGTTCAACTGTCCGACCAGCGCGGACACCGTGGCGACGTCCTGAAACAGCCCGGCGTCGGTGAGACCGACCACGGACTTCAGCAGCAGCGCCTGGCGAGCGTCGACCTCGTCGGCGGAGCAACGACGGCCGTCACACTCGTGCAGCGCGGGGTTGGCCCACATGCTCTCGATCAGGAACGACGTGATCGCGCCCGAACTCCCACCGGCGACGCAGGTGATCGCTCCGTACTCCTCGACGTGGCGTGAGAGTGCCCCGTAGTGGGCGAAGAGGTTCGGGCCGTTGCCGCGCACGCCGGCGCACGTCGTCGAGGTCGCCGGCGGCCGGGTCGGCTGGTCCGATGGTCCGCCCCCCATCGCCGCCACCGGAGCGGCGCTCGCCGCCACCATGGCCAGCGCTGCCAGCACACTCATCAAGATCTTGCGCATCCGGCGTCCCCCCGCCTCGAGCCGTTTGTCGCCTCGAAGCTAATCGGGTGTGCCAGGGCGGGCCAGCGGTGTGGTCGTCGGGGCAATGGTGACATGAGGGGGCCGCTCGCGGTCGCGCAGCCCTGGCAGCCCGGCGAGCCCGGCTTTAGATTCGGCTCGAGGGGGATTGGACATGGCAGACGCGGAACAGATGAGCACGCCGGCATCGAGCCATCGGATCATCGGCACGGCCGGCCTCGTCGCCGGTGTGTGGCTGGTGGTCGGGAACGTCACGCATCCGATCGGTTCGACGGAGCAGTACACGGTGGGTGAGGTCTTCGTCGAGAACGCCGACTCGACCTACTGGGTCATCAACCACCTGCTGCTCGCACTCGCGCTGCTCGCCACGCCGTGGCTGGCCACCGGCTGGCGAGACCGCATGACCAAGCCTGCGGCTCGAGCGTGGGCGTCGATGGGGGTGATCCTGGCGGTGATGGGCACGACCGTCGGCACGATCCACCTCGCCGGCATCGATGGTGCGGCGATTCCCAGCTTCAGTGCCGTGCTGGAGGCGAACCCCGATTCCGAGACGGCTCGGCTCGTCGCCGACGGACTGCTCCGCGTGCACCTCACCACGGTCATCGCCTGGAGCCTGCTGCTGTGGGGCTCCGCGCAGACGGTCTTCGGTGTGGCCGAACTGCTCGAGGGGGCACGGCCGAAGGTGTATGGCGCCGTGCTGATCCTGTGCGGCCTGCTCGGCTACGCCTTCACCGTGCACATGGCGGTGAACGGCAACCTCACGTCGTTCTCCGAGGGGGTGCTTCTCCGCGGCGCTTCGGTCGGGTTCACGGTCTGGTTCTTCTGGACGGCCTGGCAGCTCCGCAACGCCTGACGTCAGCCGTCCGGGATGTCGAAGCCCGGCTCGGGGAGTTCGAACCCCTCGAAGCGGAAGCCGGGCGACACGGTCGACAACACGAGCGGGGCGCCGGCGTCGTGATGCCAGATCTCGGTGGCGTCCACCCGGTGCCAGTGGCTCCGTTCCCCGGCGGCGAGCAGGAAGAAGATGGCCGTTCCGGCCGCTCGCTCGTCACCGTCGGTCTCGGCGACCCAGGTCTGGCGGTAGTGGCCGCCCTCGGGGTGTGGTTCGAGCCGGAGCCGCTCGATCACCTCGTCAGCGCCGAGGCCGTCACCCATGACCGGCGTTCACGATCACCCATGGCCGGCGTTCACGATGCAGAACGCGTTGCCCTCGGGATCGGCGAG
>JAHDHM010000326.1 GCA_020631315.1 Acidimicrobiales bacterium | reverse complement strand
GGGAGATGCCGACCGTCACCGTCTTGGCCTGGTGCTTGATGGCGTCGACCGGACGAGTCAGCTCGTCGATGCCGTTCGACAGCGCACGGTTGAAGTCCTCGGCCACGACACCAGGCGTACCGACCTTGCCGAAGTCCAGCTGGAACGCCTCCAACGGGACGACGCCGGTGATGTAGCGCCAGAGCGTCGCGATACGCACCGCGGTGCTGGACTCGAGATGTCCGTCGTAGGCGCCGGTTCGCAGTGCATCGAAGAATCGGCTCGCCGGGTCCCGAAGTGCATGGCTGACCTCGTCCCAATCCTCAGCGAGGCGGCCCGTGTCGACGGCCGCCTCGAGAGTGGAGCGCGCCTCGCGGAGCACTCGTGCCTGTGCGTCGATGGCGAGCGCAGCTTCGTAGCCGAAGAGGTGACCGGCGACGGTCGCCAGCACGAAGTCCACGTTCGGATGGACCGCGGGGAGTGCGACGAGGTCGATCGCCGCCGAGAAGCGCGACGTGTCGCCGGAGACGAAGGCGATCGGCGTCGCCTTGTGTGCCCGGAAGATCGCGACCTCCTTGGCCACGTCGTCGGCAGTCGAGCCTTCGAGACCGGCGGCGCAGATGAGGATCATCGGCTCCGACGAGAGGTCGATGTGCTTCTTGTCCTCGGTGGAGTCGTGGGCGATGGCCTTGTAGCAGAGCTCCGACAGCTTGATCCGCAGCTCTCGGGCCGCCGTACCGTTCGGACCGTTGCCGACAACAGCCCAGTAGCGCTGCGACGGCGCATGACGGCGAGCGATCTCGCCGATCAGCTCTCGGTCGGCGACCACCTCGGCCATTGCGTCAGGCAGCGACCGGACCGCGCCCAGCAGATCGCGGATGGCCTCGTCGGGCGCATCGTCTCCGAGCGCGGCCCGAGCGATCGCACACGACAACACTGCGCTCGCAGCGATCTGTGCGTAGAAGGCCTTGGTCGACGCGACCGACATCTCGACGTCTCGACCATCGGAGGTGTAGACGACGCCGTCGGAGCGGTCGGTGAGATCAGAGCCACGCCGGTTGACGATCGAGATCACCTTCGCGCCGCGGGCACGAACGACATCGACGGTTCGGTTGGTGTCGGTCGTCGTACCGGACTGGCTGACCGCGACGACGAGCGTGTCGGACATGTCCGGCCGGATGCCGAAGCCGGACAACTCGGTGGCCAGCGTCGACTCGACACGCAGCCGACCGGTCGTGAGCGGTGACAGGAAGGCCTCGACGCTCTGGCCGGCGATGGCAGCAGTGCCCTGGCCGATCGACAGGACCGTGGTGATCTTGCCGCTGGCGAGGTCGTCGACGATGTCGCTGGGCAGCGAGTCCGTACCGAGCTGTTCGCGGGGACCAGCATCGGTGTCGATGATGCGTCCGCGAAGCGTCTTGCGGAACGACTCCGGCGCCTCCGAGATCTCCTTCAAGAAGAAGTGGGGGGAGTCACCGAGATCGATGTCGCGGGTCGTGATCTCGGGCACCACGAACTCGGCGTCATCGACGGGGAGCGCAGTTCCGTCATAGGACAGGCGGCGCAGCTGGGGCTCACCCGCGGTCGCGGGATCGACGATGACGATCTGTCCGCGGCTCGCGACCGGGTTGTCAGGATCGGACGGCGTCTCGCCATCCATCCGCAGATACGACGTCGCTTCTTCGACGACGCCGTAGGGCTCCGAAGCGACGACCACGGCGTGATCGGCGAGACCGATGTACAGCGCCTGGCCGCTGCCACGCAGGGCCAGATGCAACGCACCGTCGACCGATGCCGACGAGCCGATGGCGACCGATCCCTCGAAGCTGGCGACTGCGGCTCGGAAGGCCTCGGTCGGCTCGGCGCCGGCGGCCTGGCCGCGCGACACGATCGTCGGGATGACCTTGGCGTCGGTGGTGATCTCCGGCGCGATGGACAAGCCGTGGAGCGCCTTGAGGTCGGCGAAGTTGTCGACGTCACCGTTCAGGACGGCGGTGACGAGCGGCCGCTCGCCGTCCTCGGCCTCGAACGAGTCGAGCGGGTGGGCGTTGGGCTCTGACACGATGCCGATCGACGCCCAGCGGGTGTGGCCGAGGACCGTGGCCTGCGCGCCCGGGATCGACGTGACGGATCGCAACGCCGCGTCGGCGGCGACAGCGGCTCGCAGCGCCGCGGTGTTGTCGCCGAGCTCGCCGATCTCGGCGGCGGCCTTGTAGACGAACACGATCTGGTCGCTCTGGACCCGCACCGCGCCGGAGCGGAAGGTCGAGTCGGCACCCCGACGATCGAGCTCGAAACGAACCCCTGGGTCGATGGAGTTCACATCGACGCCGCGGATCAGGATCTCGATGCCAGCCGAGTCGCGGCCACGCACCTCGAGCCGATCGATGGACGACAGCGCGACCTGCACCTGCCAGAAGATCGGGATGGCACCTTCTGCAGGCGTGGTCCCGACCAGCTCGCTGATGGCGGCGGCGTTGCGGACACGGTCGCGCTGCAGCGCCCAGGTGGCGTCCTTCAGACCGATCATCGCGGCGTTGAGCGCCTCGGCCTGATCGGAGTCGGCGACACGGTCGAGCTCTGTCTCGGTCTCGACCACCAGGGCCGCGAGCTCGTTGAACCGACCGATACAGAACGAGAGCAGGTCGGGATCACCGACAAGTGCCCGCACGCCCGGCATGGAGCGCAGATCGGCGTCGATCGCTGCAGCTCCTGCGGCGGTCTCGGAGATGCGCTCGAGCAACGGGCGCCGGGTTGCGAGACCTGCGACCACGTCATCGATGCGAGCAATGAGTTCCACCCCGTCGAGGGGCGGACGATGGTCAGGACGTCGAACGACGCCGATGATGCCGCACATGTTGCCGAGAGTACCTTTCACCTGTCGAGCGGTACCCGCGGCCAGACGTCAGCCGTCGGGCGCTCCGTACCTGACGAGCACCGCTGCACTGATCTCATCGGCCAAACGCTGGGCCTGCTGAACGTCTGCGGCCTCGACCATGACACGCACCAGAGGTTCGGTGCCCGACGCGCGAACGAGGACTCGCCCCTCGTCGCCGAGTTCCGTCTCTGCTCCGGCGATCAGCTCGGCCAGGTCACCGGCTGGATCATCGGGCCGCACGGCGGTGCGAACGTTGACGAGCAACTGCGGCACCCGCTCGAGCACCGACGATGCCATCACGCTCAGCGGACGGCCATCGCGCACGACGAGATCGCAGAGCAGCAGGGCCGCGAGGAGGCCATCGCCGGTCGTGGCGTGGTCGGCGAACACGAGATGGCCGGACTGTTCCCCTCCGAGAGAGAAGGAGCCGTCAGCCATCGCTTCCAGCACGTGGCGATCTCCGACCGGAGTGACCGCCACGTCGATGCCTGCATCGCGCATTGCTCGATGCAGCCCGAGGTTCGACATGACAGTGACGACGAGCGTGCCGGACGCGAGGCGACCCTGCGCAGCGAGGTCGATCGCGAACATCGCCAACAGACGGTCACCGTCGACCTCGTCACCACGTTCGTCGATCGCGATCAACCGATCGGCATCGCCGTCGAACGCCACGCCGAGACGTGCACCCTGCTCGCGCACCGTCGCCGCCAGCCGGGCCGTGTCGGTGGACCCGACGCCGTCGTTGATGTTGCGACCATCGGGCTGGTCATGGATCAGCACGGCGTCAGCGCCGAGAGCGTTGAAGGCGGGCGCAGCCGTGCGCACTGCGGCGCCATGGCCGCAGTCCACGACCACACGGAGACCGTCGAGCCGCCGTCCATCGACGGCGGCGGCGATGCGGTCGAGGTACGCATCGATGGGGGCCGCCACGACGTCGACCGTGCCGACCTCAAGCGACGAACGCTCCGCCGTGTCCAGCGCGCCGGGGACCAGCAGCCGTTCGATCGAGGCCTGCTCAGCATCGGACAGCTTGCGTCCGCCCGGTGCGAACACCTTCAGCCCGTTGTCCGGCCAAGGGTTGTGCGACGCCGAGACGACCACGGAAGCGCCACCGGCACGGGCCGCATCAGCAGCCACGGGGGTCGGGGCGACGCCGAGGTCGCAGACATCGCATCCTTCCGACGCGAGACCGGCGGCCAGTGCGGCCGCGAGCATCGGGCCGGAACGGCGCGTGTCCCGCGCCACGTACCAGACGGAAGCGTCGATCGTGCGGGCGGCGGCGCGTCCGAGCGCCATCGCCAGCTCTGGGGTGAGCTCGGAGTTGGCCGGGCCGCGAAGGCCGTCCGTTCCGAAGCGCACGGATCGACTCAGCGCTTGGAGTACTGAGGAGCCTTGCGGGCCTTCTTGAGGCCGTACTTCTTCGACTCCTTCTCGCGAGCATCGCGAGTGAGGAGACCGGCCGACTTCAGGGTCGGGCGGGCCTCGGGGTCGAGCTCGACGATCGCGCGGGCGATGC
>JAHDHM010000325.1 GCA_020631315.1 Acidimicrobiales bacterium | reverse complement strand
GCGGAGCCGTCGTGCGCTGTCGTCGGTGCCCGGGTCGATGTCGAGCCGTTTCGCGTGCTGTTGGACGGCGGACTCGATGAGTGCGAGCGGGTTGGTCATCGTTCACCTCCCGCCAGTTCGGCGGTCCCGAGCGACCCGACGGCCACCGGCTCCGGTTCGGCCGATGCACGCGTCGCCGGTCCGAGCCGGTCGAGCGCGAGATCCACCGCGGTGGCGAGGTCCTTGCCGAGCGCGACCGGTAGGCGTGTGCCGCTGCGGTGAGCGTCGTCCACGTGGCGACGGGCAGAGACGAACAGCGTCGGATGCAGCTCTGCGGCGATCGTCGGGTCGACCAGCGACACGAGCGAACCGTGGAGCTCGGCGCGCGTGCGCGGTGACCGTGGCGCATGGTTGAGGACAGGGACGATGCGGGCTGCGTCGACGCCGTGACGGTCGAGCTCGTCGACGATCGTCACGAGTCGGTGCACCCCGCTGAGCGACGGATCGCTGACGACGAGGACCAGATCCGCGAGCTCGACGCCGAGTCGGGAGGCGACGTTGCGATCCTCGACGTCGATCGAGCCGGTCTCGCGCTCGCCTTCGAGGTCGGCGTCGACGTCGGCCACGACGACGTCGTAGGCAGTGCGCAGTCCGCCGAGCGCAGCGGCCGTCGCTGCGGGCCGCAGCGACACCCAGTCGCTGGTCCGGCGGCGACCGAGCAACAGGTCGTAACCACGGTTCGGGACTCGGTAGGTCATCGACCGCACACGGGTTGCGGAGCACGTGCCGTGGCGGTGGGCCTCGACGAGTTCCTGGAGGCCGGGGACCACGTCGGTGGCGTCGTGGAGCATCGCCAGATCGGCACGTCGCTGCAGGTCGGCCAGCGCGACCGTGCGGCTGCCGGCCACGGCGAGCTCCTGCGCGAGCGCGGCGGCCAGCGTGGTGGCGCCCGCCCCTCCGCGGCCGGTGACCGCGATGAACGATCCGGACGGGGCGGCGTCCACATGGTCGTCGAGCACGCTCGGGATGCCGAGATCGTCGTTCCCGCCGACTGGCGTCGCGGACTGTTCGAGCCGGTCGAGGAGCTCATCGCGACCGAAGACCTCGTGCAGTCGTGCGGTCGCCCCGAGCGCTGTCCAGTCGACGTCGTCGGAGCCGACGACGATGGCGGCACATCCGAACTCGGTGACGACGGCCATGAGGTCGCGGTCGACACCGAGTGCGTCGCTGCCGATGAGCACTGCCGAGTGGGTGCGGCCTGAGCGAAGGCGGGCCCGCACCTCTTCGGCGGACACGCACTTGGTGAACTCGATCGGCAGCGCCCCGGACATGGCCCAGCCCGTGACGTCACGTGGCCACGTCGCTCGCACGCCGGCGAGTCCGAGAAGGACGAAACGCCCGGGCATCAGGAGGCCCTCGAGCGGACGAGCGTCAGCGTTCCCTCGTCGACTGCGTGGGCGAGGCGTTCAGCGTGGCCGGGCAGTTCGAGGGCGACGGTGATGACCTGTCGGTCGCCGGCGAGGCTCGAGTCACCGGACCGGCGGACTTCGAGCACGACCACGTCCCGCAGGATCGTCTCGGTGACGGTGTCGGCGCCGACGCCGTTGGTCGAGATGACGTCGACGTGCTCTCCTGCCCTCAACGTGCCGGCGACCGCTCGGTCAGCGTCGATGCGGAAGCTCATCTCGTAGTCGGCGAGGTCGGCCCTCTCGGCATCGTCGACGTCGGACCGGTGGACGAGGTCGCCGGCGGCGATCGGTTCCACGGCGACCGAGCCCAACACGAGCGCGTCCTCGTCGAGCGAGAACACGGCGGCGGCGAGGCTGTCGGGGAGATCCATCCGTTGTGCGCCGAGGACGTCCACGGTGAGTGTGGTGCCTGGAGCGATGGCGGTGCGCGCGACGACGTAACTCGTCTGGGGTGGCGCCGACGCGGAGCGCACGCTCGCATAGAGCCCGAGGGCGGCGATGGCGACGAGCAACCCGCCGACGGTCGCCCGTGTGCCCGGCCAGACGCGGCGTGGTCGAAGGGTCCGGGCCGACTCCTGGTCTGCCTCGTCCTTCGTCTCGTCGCTGTCTCGCCGTGGGCGACTCACCACCGTCGTCATGAGCCGAGAAGCTAGTCATGCCCACGCTCAGTGGTCAACAGTTGCCTGAAGAATCATGAGAAGCATGAAAGACATCCACGAGTATGGAAAGATGAACGCCTGTGGTGCTGATGTGCCAGGGATCCGACCGTCGATGTGACCCCGGTCATCGCCGGTCGGCCTGGTCTCGGGCCGTGAGTGAAATCGCGAAGGTCGGGCGCTCGGTTCGCCGATGAACTGTGCGTTGCGGCGAGGTCGGTCGGTCATCTCTTCGAGGTGGCGGCACCTGAAAGACGTTGATACGACATGAGAGGGGCTACGATGACCATCGTGGCAGAGGACATCAGTTGGCTCTCGACGGCTGCCGCAGCTCGTCGACTCGGCATCACCCCGCGAACGCTGTATCGCTTCATCGACGAGGGCAACCTCACCGCGTATCGCTTCGGCCGGGTCATACGGCTCAAGCAGGACGACGTCGATGCCTACATCGAGACGTGCAAGATCGAACCCGGCACCCTCGAACACCTCTATCCCGAAGTGGCAGACCAGAAGTAGCAGCGCTGATCAGAAGTCGCGGCTGATCGGCAACCGCCGTTGAGCGGGATTCTGTCGCCGCTCGGCGCAGGGAACCGACGCAACCCCGCGGATCGTCGGACGACTACGGCATAGTTACCGGGTCCCTGATCTTCTGAGGTTCGCGTGGTCATCGCTCTTCCCGTCCTGGTCGTCGGGCTGGTTCTGCTCGTCAAGGGCGCGGACCGTTTCGTCGACGGTGCGGCCGACATCGCCATCAGTCGGCGTTGGTCGCCGATCCTCGTCGGTGCGGTCGTCATCGGCTTCGGTACCTCGGCGCCTGAGCTGCTCGTCTCGTCGATCGCGGCCGCTCAGGGTGAACTCGATCTCGGTGTCGGCAACGTCGTCGGCTCGAACGTCGCGAACCTCACCCTCGTGCTGGGCGTGGCCTCGCTGGTCGCCGCCCTGGTCGTCGACACCACGGTGCTCAAGCGAGAGGCGCCGCTGGCCACCGGCGCCGTGGCCCTGTTCACGTTCTTCGTCTACGACGGTGAGCTCACTCGGATCGAAGGTGTGATCTTGCTCGCCGGCCTGTTCGTGGCGCTCGGGTTCATCATCCGTGGCGGGCTCGATGCTGACGATCTCGACCTCGAGGAGCCGTCGGGTCGCCCGATGAAGGTCCTCGCCGGTCTCACCTTCTTGGGTCTCGTGATGACCGTCGCCGGCGCACAGATCGTCGTCTGGGCATCGAACGAGATCGCCGACGAACTCGGTCTGACCGGTGGGTTCGTCGGTTTCACGCTCGTCGCGCTCGGTACGTCGCTGCCCGAGCTCGGTACGACCGTCATCGCCTGCCGCAAGGGTCAGACCGCGCTCGTGGTCGGCAACCTGCTCGGCTCGAACATCTTCAACTCGTTCGCCGTCGGCTCGTTCATCGCCCTGATCGGCCCCGGCGAGATCGGCGACGAGCTGCTCACCGAACGAGGCGCGCTGATCATGCTCGGCGCCGTCGTGCTGTCGTACCTGATGGCCGTGACCCGACGCCGCATCACCCGCACCGAAGGCACGATCCTGCTGGTCGTCTACCTGGTGGCGATCATCGCCATCTCCGGCGGCGACGCCGACAGCGAGGACGCCGCACGCGTCCTCTCGGTGTTCAGCTGACCGACGCTGCTACGTTCACCGTCATGGTGGTGACGGACGAATCCTCGGTGGCAGCGCACTGGTCGACGACCTACACGAGGCCGCGGGCGTTCATCCGGGGCTTCGTCTTCTTCGCCGACAGCTGCATCTGGCAGCTGGTGGCCATCCCAGCGGCGGTCATCGTCGCCGTGGCTCTGAACGCCGCAGGTGTCGATTCCGACAGTGTGATCCGGAACGGCGGTCCGGACTGGTTCCGGGTTCGCGGTCTCGGGCTCGAGTACGTGTTCCTGTTGCTCGTGTCGTGGAACGCGGCCGCAGCGGGTTCGACGTTCACGAAGCGCCAGGTGAACTTCCTGGTCGCTCGTGCGTCGTCGAGTGAGATCGCGAGCCGCCGACGGATCTACGTACGCGAGCTCCTGCGGCTCACGATCGGCTTCGTGCTGTTGCCGGTGACGGTGCTGATGGCGTGGCGCCGTGCCGACGGCCGTACCTTCGTGGACTTCATGACCGACACCGTTCTGGTTCGCCAGCGCGAACCTGCCGGGCAGGTGGCGCTCGACTTCCTCTCTGAGCGCTGAGGCTCAGGCCAGGGCCTGCTTGAGGGCGCCGGCGATCGAGAGCTGGGCGGTGCGGGCCATGTCGATCTCGAGGTCGCGTCCGT
>JAHDHM010000324.1 GCA_020631315.1 Acidimicrobiales bacterium | reverse complement strand
CATGTCGACGCAGTACGCCCAGAACACGCCGATGCTCGGACGCCTGCTCGCCGAATGGCCCGACCGGCCCGCCGGCTGTCTCTTCCTCGTTCCGTTGTGGCATCCGCTGCTCATGGCGGAGCACATCGGGACCCTCGCCGCCATGCACACGGGCCGGTTCATCGTGCAGACGGGGATCGGCTCGGGTGCAGCTCAGTTCGGTGCGTTCGGCCTGACCGAGCGTTCCCGCGCGTCGCGGCTCGAGCGAGCCGTTCCGCTGGTGCAGCGGCTGCTCGCCGGCGAGACGGTCGACGATGCCACCTTCGACATGGTCGGCGCCCGGGTGGGTCTTCGGTCCGACGGTCCGATCGAGTGGTGGATGGGCGCCGGGGTCGACGCCGCGCTCGCACGCGCCGCCCGCCTTGGCGACGTCTGGTACGCCGACCCTCGGCTCGACACCGCCACCGCGAAGGCCCGGCTCGATCGGTACCGGTCGTTCGGGGGCAAACGCGCCACGATTCGTCGCGACGTGCTCGTCCTGTCCGACGGCGATGAGGCCCGGCGAATCGCAGCCGATCTCGTTGCCCGCGGCTACCGCGGCCTTGGTATGGCCCAGCTCGTGGTCGGCTCGGTCGACGACGCGGCGGAGGACTTCGAGCGCCTGTTCGACCTCGGCTTCGAGGAGATCGTCATCCGGTGCATGACGGTGCCGCAGGAGCAGGCGCTCGAGACGCTCGAGCTTCTCGGCTCGCTCACCCGCTGACGAGGGGCTGGCGACGTCGTCGCTCGCCAACGCGCCCGCCCCAACGTTCCGAGGCTGCACCGCTGACCCCACCGCGACGGCGGTGGGCCATACCATCGAGGGAGGCGAGACGGAAGGCACGGCGATGCAACGACTCATGCTTCTGCTGTTCGTGGCGATGGTGGCGACCGCATGCGGCTCGTCCAGCACTGCGATCGAGGAAGCCGCGGTGGGAGCAACCGAGGAATCGGCGTCGACCGACGGGGAAGTGCGGGGAGCGGACGCGATCGCGGCCGAACTCGCTCCGATGCGAGCGCGCTGGGCGGACAACAAACCCGATCGCTATCTCCTCGTCTCACACGAACACTGCCCCACCTGCGATGTGGCACCCCGCAGCAACGCCGTGATCGACGGCGTCCCGATCCCGCTCAATCGCGACGGCTTCGCGGAGTCGATGGAGCTCGCCTTCGACGAACTCGCTCGCACCCTCGGGCACGAGCAGTACGACGACCACGTCGCCGTCTTCGACGGCGCCACCGGCGCACTGATTCGATGGAGCGCCACGTTCTCGCCCGTCGGCGGGAGCCCGGACGAGACCGGCGATTCCCACCAGATCCAACCGCTCGACGACGAGGTTGCCGACGCCGATCGGTCCGGCTGCACCTATGACGGTTGGCAGCGCATCGGCGCCAGTGGCTTCCAGATCCTGGTGCCGCCCGACATGGAGGACCGTTCCGCCGAGGGCGTCGACTCCGAGATCGGTGAGTGGGTTGCCGGCCGCCTCGTCGTGACATGGGACTACGGCTGGTACTCCGAACCCCCGGTCAGCGAGCCCGCTCAGCGCAGCTTCGTGGTGCACGGCGAACACGTCGGCCTCCACGTCGACCGAGGGCAGCGACTGGTCCTGTACGTCCCGCAGGTCGTCGAAGAGGCGGGAGAGTGGAACGCGCTCACCCTGCAGGTGGCGCACCCGACCGACGGTGCGGACACCGCCCGTTGCATCGTCCACTCGATCGAATGGTCCTGACCCGATGACGTTCTTCCAGTCGCTCGACAAGCCGAGCTGGATCCCGCCCGATTGGGCCTTCCCCGCCGCATGGTTCACCCTCTGGCTTCTGCAGGCGATCGCGCTCGTCGTCCTGCTGTCGTCGGAACGATCCGGGAGGGGTCTCGCCATCGGTCTTCTGGTCACGCAGTTCGTCGTGGCGGTGGCGTGGCAGGCCGTCGTGTTCGGGCCCGGCCGGCTCACGCTGGCAGCGTGGTGGCTCGTCGCCGTGCTGGCGCTGGTCATCGCGGCGGTGATCGCAGCCTGGCGGGTGGCGCCCCTCGCCGGCCTGCTCGTCACCCCCACGATCGCCTGGGTTTCGGTCGCCACGGCGCTCGGCTTCGCGCTGCTTCGGCTCAACCCGGGCGCCTGACCCGACCCCGTTGCGGCCGATCGGAGCGCCACCTAGTGTCGCCGGAGGCGGCAGTGGGTGTCGTTCTCAGGCGACGAGAAGGGGCGGACACGATGCGTGGACGAGCAGTGGTGGCGTTGATCGGGTTGTTGGGAGCGCTGCTCGCATTGGCATCTGCACCGCTGGGCGCGCAGGCGCCACCCATGTGCAACGGCCGAACCGCCACGATCTGGGGTGATGACGGCAACAACCGGATCATCGGCACCGACGGTCCCGACGTCATCCACGGGCTCGGCGGTCGAGACCGAATCTTCGGTGGTGGTGGCGCCGACGTGATCTGCGGCGGCGACGGCTCGGACCTCATCAAGGGCCAGAAGGGCAAGGACCAGATCTTCGGCAACGACGGCCGTGACCGACTGGTCGGCGGCCAGGGCGCCGACCTGGTCGACGGCGGCCGCGGCAACGACAGCGTGCGCGGCGGTTTCGGCGACGACGTGCTCATCGCCGGGGCGGGTTCCGATTTCGTCACGGGTGGCGGCGGCGTCGACGAGTGCGATTTCGACCGCAACGACGGTTTCGAGCTGTGTGAGGCCGGCGACATCCGCGGCTTCACGGCGTTTGGCAACGCAACCGTCCCCATCGACGTCCCCGAGGACTTCGCCTTCTCCACGTTCCAGGTGAACGGAGTGGAGCGAAAGGCGTATCTCCTCGAACTCAGCGTGGCGACCGCCGGAGGCACACCGCGCACCTACACGATCAACGTGCTCGACCGATTCGGCAACAGCATCGGCGGCGATTCCCGCACCACGAGCACGTCCACCTACGACACGGTGGTCGTGGTCAGCGACCAGCCACCGGTGACGCTCCAGGTGACCGGCCTCGACAACAGCGACTTCTGGGACGTCGGTTTCGTGCGGCCGCAGACCGCGCAGCAGATCGAACCCGTGTCGTCGTTCACCGGGTTCGACACGTGGGCCTGGAAGCTCCGCGGCGGAGTTCCGGCCGGTCACACCGTCACGCTCACCTTCGGGCCGACCAATGCGGGCGACTCCGTGTCGGGATTCCTGGTCGGCTACTCGCCCCTCGGCACTCCGACGCTGCTCTTCCAGATGACGGACGTGACCGAGGAGCGCGTCTTCACCACACCTGCGGCGGCCGGCGAGACCTTCTACTACCTGTACGGTCCCGACTCGACCTGGAACGTGACGATCGCTCCCACGGGGTGAGCCCGTTGAGGCCCGGCGCTGCACTGCACCGATCCATACACTCTGCTCGATGATGTATTCGCACGTTGCGTTCAAGGCGGCGCACAACAGCGTCGACCGCGACGAGATCCCGGTCACCGATCAGCTGCGGAACCCCACCAATCGCTCGCCGCATCAGGCGGGCTGCCGCGGCCTCGAGCTCGACATCCACGACGCGCCGAACCTGTGGGAGTGGTCGGTCTCGCACACCGGTCCCTACAACCCCGACGTGAACCACCAACTGTGGGCGTATCTCCGGCTGCTCGTGTCGTGGTCCGACAGTCATCGCGGCCATGAGCCGGTGTTCGTGACGATCGACGTCAAGCCGATGGTGAAGAGCCCGACGCGGTTCGCCCGCGAGTTCGACCGTCTGCTCGACCGGGAGATGGGGGCCAAGCGTCTGTTCACCCCGGCGGAACTCCAACGAGATGCCGCGACCCTCGTCGAGGGCGCCAATCGGTACGGCTGGCCGACCGTGGACGAGCTCCGCGGCCGGTTCATCATCTGTCTTTCGGGAGAAGAGGTGGTGAAGAAGCACTACAGCCGAGCTCGGAATCGGCGAGCGTTCGCCGACATCCGGGTTGGTCACGGAGCTCGACGGCCAGGCGCCCAGACGGGCGACCGCGTCGTGGTGAACTATCGGTCCGACCAGACCAACTGGGAACGCGACGCTCGACACTTCGCCGCCACCGACGGCTTCCTGACCCGCCTCTATGGAATCGACGATCCCGCCACGTGGCAGCGGGCGCTCGACGCCGGTGTCAACGTTCTCAGCACCGATCGGGTCCGAAAGTACGAATGGGCGACGGTCACGGGACGCAGCGAACGGTTCTTCTCGCACCAGTGACGCACTGGCCTCCCTCGGCCGGTTGGCCCTAGCGTGGTGGCCCACCAACGGCAGAGGGGGAACCATGGCCGACACATTCGTCGTCGAACGATCACAGAAGATGGCTGCAAGCCCGAGCGAGGTCTACGCAGAGATCAGCGACCTCGCTCGCTGGGAGGCATGGTCGCCCTGGGCCGCGATGGA
>JAHDHM010000323.1 GCA_020631315.1 Acidimicrobiales bacterium | reverse complement strand
TGCTCCATCCAGTCCATCGTGGCGCCGCCGTCGTGGACCTCACCGATCTTGTAGGACTTGCCGGTGTAGTAGAGGACGCGCTCGGTGGTCGTCGTCTTGCCCGCGTCGATATGGGCCATGATGCCGATGTTGCGGACGGTCTCGAGGGGATAGTTCCGTGCCATGTCGTGGTGCTCCCTGGGCGGGGGGATTCAGTACGGAACCCGGCCATGGCGGCCGGGTCCGTGAATTCAGTGTGCCTGTTCGAAAGGTGGAAGCGGCGGAGCGCCGGCTACCAGCGATAGTGGGCGAAGGCCTTGTTGGCCTCGGCCATGCGGTGGGTGTCGTCCTTGCGCTTCACCGACGAGCCGATGCCGTTGGAGGCATCGAGCAACTCGTTGGCCAGACGCTCGGCCATGGTGCGCTCACGACGGTCACGCGAGAAGCCGACGACCCAGCGGATGGCGAGGGTGTTGGCGCGACGCGGACGCACCTCGACGGGGACCTGGTAGGTCGCACCGCCGACACGGCGGGACTTGACCTCGAGCTGCGGCTTGACGTTGTCGATGGCGCGCTTGACGGTGGAGAGCGGCTCGCTGCCGGTCTTCTCCTCGATGATCGCCATGGCGTCGTAGACGATCCGCTCGGCGAGTGTGCGCTTGCCACGCTGGAGGATCTTGTTGGTCAGCTGGGTGACGAGGACCGAGTTGTAGACCGGGTCCGGCACGAGCTCGCGACGGGGGGCTGCACCGCGACGGGGCATCTCAGGACTCCTTCTTGGCGCCGTAGCGGCTACGGGCCTGCTTACGGGCGTTGACCGACGAGGCGTCGAGTGCGCCACGCACGACCTTGTAACGGACACCGGGGAGGTCCTTCACACGACCGCCACGGACGAGCACGATCGAGTGCTCCTGGAGGTTGTGACCCTCACCGGGGATGTAGGCCGAGACCTCGATACCGGACGTGAGACGGACACGGGCCACGCGACGCAGCGCCGAGTTCGGCTTCTTCGGGGTCATGGTGAAGACACGGGTGCACACACCGCGGCGCTGCGGGGAGCCCTTGAGGGCCGGTGTCTTGCCCTTCGCGGGCTTCGATTGACGGCCCTTGCGGACCAACTGCTGGATCGTGGGCACGATCGACCTCGTGACGGGTTGAGAGAAACGTGAGGGGGACGGCGTCTCGCCCTCGGGACGCGGCGCAACTGCGGCACCGGGCCAGCGGTCCATGCTACGACGACCTGATCGCCTCGGCAACCCGGTTCCTCATGTTCCGTGCGTGGACGGCCGATGAGGTGCTGTCAGGCTCCGTCGGGCGTGGTCGTCGTCGGCGCCGCGTCGCCGAGGACACTCTCCAGAGTGAGGCCGAGGGTCGTTGCCACGACGACGCCGGCGACGGTCCGGACCTCCACGAGATCTCGCCCGGAGAAGATCACGAACAGGTTCTCGTGGCGCCACAACATGTGGCCTGCATCGTCGGCGATCCACGTCGTCAGCTCAGCTGGCCCCAGCTGTTCCGGCAGCGGGTTCACGGTCCCGCCGGCCGTGGCCCCGTCGATGAAGCTGTCGGTGAAGCCCGGCGTGGCCAAGGCCTCGGGGGCGACGGACACCGACAGGACCACGGCAGCGAGCACGTCCGCGTTGCGCACCGCTCGTGCATCGACCCCCGAGAGGAACGGCTCGATCCGCTCGTCGGCACGGAAGCGTGCGTCGAGCGCACTCAGATCCGAAGGGTCCAGGGCGAGGAAGACGATGTCGGGCGTGAGCTCACTCGGCGCATCGGTGAACACGGCAGAGGCGGGCAGGCCGACGAGGGCGTCCTCGGTCGCCGCACCGTCGACGGACGGGTCGCCCGCCACGTCGGCCGTCGGCGTCGAAGCCTCCGTCGGCGCGCTGGTGGTCGTGACGATCGTCGTGGTCGACGGCGGCGTCGTGGTCGAGACCAGAACCGCAGGCGGCAGCGAATCACCGCTCGAACACGCCGACAGCACCGCGCCGAGACCGATCGCGACGACAGTGCGCAACGACATGCCGATCGACAACCCCCTCATGCGTCGCCGACCCTAGTTCCGCCGACGCATGGCAACGCACTCGTGCCGTCACCCCGACCCCGGACGCGACGAAGCCCCGGCACGCGGCCGGGGCTTCGTTCGTTCAGTCGGAGTCGACCGGGTCAGCTCGTGGCGTCGCCGGACTCCATCACCTGAGTGGCGAGCCACTCAGCCGGGTCCTGCTCCTCCTCGGAGGTCCAGAACTCCATGGGCTCGTACTCCGGGGCAGTGGTACGGAAGGCGCGGTAGCGCTCCATGCCGGTACCGGCCGGGATGAGCTTGCCGATGATGATGTTCTCCTTGAGGCCACGCAGGTCGTCGGAACGGCCGTCGATGGCGGCCTCGGTGAGCACTCGTGTGGTCTCCTGGAACGACGCAGCCGACAGCCACGAGTCGGTGGCCAGCGACGCCTTGGTGATGCCCATGATCACCGGGCGGGCCTCGGCAGGACGGTTGCCCTCCTGCACGAGCATGCGGTTCGCCTCGGCGAACACACGCTGGTCAGCCTGCTCACCCGGGAGGAACGTCGAGTCACCCGGCTCGGCGACGAGGACCCGGCGGGTCATCTGACGCACGATCAGCTCGATGTGCTTGTCGTGGATCGACACGCCCTGGTCTCGGTAGACCTTCTGCACCTCGTCGACGAGGTACTGCTGGGTCTCACGCACGCCGCGGATCTCGAGGAGTTCCTTGGGGTCACGGGGACCGTCGACCAGCGGATCGCCTGCCCGGACTTCCTGACCGTCGTCGACCGAGAGTCGAGCGGCGGCGGGAACGGTGTAGGAGTCCTCTTCGCCGTCGTCGCCGACGACCTCGATGACCCGACCGCGACCGTCGTCCTCACCGATGCGCACCACGCCGGAGCGGCGGGCGAGCACGGCCTTGCCCTTGGGCGAACGAGCCTCGAAGAGCTCGACGACGCGGGGAAGACCACCGGCGATGTCGGACCCGGCCACACCACCGGTGTGGAAGGTCCGCATCGTCAGCTGGGTGCCGGGCTCACCGATCGACTGGGCGGCGATGACGCCGACCGCTTCGCCGACCTCGATGAGCTCACCGCTGGCCAGCGACGAACCGTAGGCCTTGGCCGAGACACCGAAGTCGGAGTCGTCGGTCAGCGGCGACAGGACACGGACACGGGTGACCGTCTCGTCGTCGCGCAGGGCGATCATGACGTCCTCGTCGACGAGCGTGCCGGCCTCGTAGACCGTGCCGTCGGCGAGCTCGACGTCGTCGGCCAGCGTGCGGCTGAACAGACGGGTCTCGAGATAGGTGCGCTTGTCGGCGCTGTCGGGACCGATGTCCTCGAGCCAGATGCCGCGGACCGGGCCGCCACGCTCGAACGGGTCCTCGTCGTTGACGATGAGCTCCTGCGCGACGTCGACGAGACGACGGGTCAGGTAGCCCGAGTCAGCGGTACGAAGGGCGGTGTCGACGAGGCCCTTTCGGGCACCCGGCGTCGAGATGAAGTACTCGAGCATCGACAGGCCCTCACGGTACGAGGACTTGATCGGACGGGGGATGATGTCACCACGGGGGTTGGCCACGAGACCGCGCATACCGGCGATCTGGCGGACCTGCATCATGTTCCCTCGGGCACCCGAGCCGACCATCATGTCGATCGGGTTGAAGGTGGTGCGCTTCATCTCCACCTCCATGGCGTCGCGCACCTCTTCGGTGGCCGAGGTCCAGATCTCGACCTCCTTCTGGCGACGCTCACCGTCGGTGATGATGCCCCGTCGGTACTGGGTCTCGACCCGCTCGGCCTCGCCCTCGTAGTGATCGAGGATCTGCTTCTTGGCCGGCGGGACGACGACGTCGTTGATCGACACCGTCAGGCCGGACTGGCTGGCGAAGCGGTACGAGAGGGCCTTGATCTTGTCGAGGCTCTCCGCGACGTCGGCACGGGCGTAGCCATCGGAGAGAGCGGCCACGATGTTGCCCATGTCGCGCTTCTTCACCGGCTCGTTGACGTAGGGGAAGCCCTCCGGCATGGCGGTGTTGAACAGCACGCGACCAGGCGTCGTCGGGATCCAACCGTCGTCAGTCCGCAGATCGGCGTTGCCGCGGTACACGATCGGCGAGTGGAGCGAGACCTCCTTGAGCTCGAGCGCCTGCTCGAGCTGGTAGAGGTGCCGGAACGCCGGGAGGGTCGCGCCCTCTTCGGCCTCGCCACGGCTCTCGGTCAGGTAGTACGAGCCGATGATCATGTCCTGGCTGGGCACGGTCATCGGGCGACCGTCAGCCGGGGACAAGATGTTGTTCGACGACAGCATCAGCACGCGGGCCTCGGCCTGGGCCTCGGCCGACAGCGGCAGGTGCACGGCCATCTGGTCGCCGTCGAAGTCGGCGTTGAAGGCGGTGCAGA
>JAHDHM010000322.1 GCA_020631315.1 Acidimicrobiales bacterium | reverse complement strand
GAATGCGCCGGCTGAGAGCAGCGCCCGAACGGTCGAATGCATGCCGAGGGTGCCCACGAGCACGGGAATGAGCGACTGCGCGAGATCGGTGTCGGCCCCGGCGAGCTGTGTGAGGCGATTCGCGAGCAGTTCCGGCACGACCAGCTCGCCGAGGTTGTTCTCGAGGATCGGAAATCCTCCGGTGGTCGCCCGTTCGACCAACGTCGGGATGAGGACGTTCGCTGCCGCTTCGGAGAAGCGACCGAGATGAGCGAGCTGTGTCATGGCCTCGGTCATCGATGCGTCGAGCCCGTCGAGGCAACGTTCGATCAGCGGATCCAGGTGCGCACCCCGCGACGCGAGTGAACGAACCGAGTCCATGGAGCTACCGCGTCCGGCCATCGCCTGCACCACTCGGTCCACGTGCTCGGGCCAGCCATCGGTCACCGAGTGCAGGACGTAGGCGACCGGGTCTGACGCTGCCTCACCGACCTGCGCGGTGAGCAGACGGTGTGTTTCCTGGAGGTCGAATCGCAGGTCGACGTGTCCCAGCCGGATTGGCCGCAGTGCTCGCACCTGCGGTGTTGTGACGAACGAGCGGGCGAGACACACGACCAGCCCATCGGACGACGCAGCAACCTCGGCCGCGGCATCGAGTGCAGCCGGAGTCGTGTCGTCGACGACGAGGAGAGCGGGCGGTGCGGCGAGCGCAGAGCGGAGCGTTTCGCCTGCTGAAGAGTGCGATCCGGTGACGACGACGGCCGGTTCCCATGCATCGTCGGCGGCGAGCTGATGGGCGAGCAGGGACTTGCCGAATCCCGTGGGTGCGTGCACGAGCGCGAGACCTCGTGTCGACCGGAGCCGCTCGAGCAGTCGGGTGCGTTCGATCTGTCCGCCGTCCCACCGTGTGTTCGAAGGATCGGCTCCGGAAGCAATGACGTTCGCGCGATCCATGGCCCGACACTATTTCCGAGGGCCGTTCGGGGCTAGTTCACATCATGGAGAAACACGGCTCGCAGCGTCGCCTGGTCGCACTTGCGGGTCAGGCTCCAGAGGTCGCTCGGGTGCCCTTCCGGGCGGAGCGGGGTGTCCGCCATCGGCTCGAGCCGGGCGAGCTCGCCATGGACCCAATCGGCGGCTGGCCCGGTGGGGAGGAGGCGTCCCAGCCGTCCCGCCATTCGAAGCTCCGCCTTGCTCGGCGCATAGTGCGGTCCGACTCGGCTGAGCGCCGCGGCGAGGTTGCGGGTCCATTGGCGTTCCACCAGCTCCTGCGACCCGGCGGTGTTGCGTCGGCCGGTCGGGCCGAGCGCCAGGCAGGCCCGGGCGAAAACGGTGTGCAGCGAGCGCCACCGGAACCCCTCGAGCAACCAGTCGTGGCCGAGCCAGTCGAGCACGCGGTGCTCGAGGGCGGAAGGATTCGGTTTGTCCCTCAATTGGGTGCTGATCCGTTCGGTGCCGAGACGCCATCCGATGAGACCGTTGTCGTCGAGCAGGTCGACGGGTGCGGTGGCCATTCCGATGCGCCACGCAATCGACGGGCGCAGAGACAGGATGAGGGTCCGCGTCTGCGCCAGCGGAGTGTCCACATCGAGGGCCGTGAGCGTTGTGGTTCCTTGCATGTGAACACTGTGCACATCGGTGGTACCCCTCGGGCACGCCTCGGTGGGACCGGAGGGGGAGGGGGACTGGTATTTCGAGTGGTACCCCGGTGGTACCGGGCGTCCATAGGTTGCCGTCTGTCAGCGGGACGCCTGAGGGTTTGCCTGTGAAAACAACCCACCGTTGACCCGTCACTTCTCTCGGTGTCCCGCTGGCCCCACCCTCTCCTAGCCTTGGGCGCATGAGCGCTCGGCCGGGAGACACGTCGCAACTGCGTCGGTGAAGCCCATGGAACGCGTGCGCCCCGTCATCGCCAGATTCGCTCGAATTCTGGGACCCGACCCGGCCGCCGTCGGCCAGACGCTCGTGGCGTTGGCCCTGTCGATCGTCGCAACCCTGCTCGCCGGCCTGACGCTCGCTTCGGCGGAGGAGCGGTTGAGTGAGCTGCCGGGTCTGCTCTTGTTGGTACCGGCGGCGATCGCCCAGCGCGGCAACGTGTTCGGCGCCATGGGAAGCCGGCTCGGTACTGCGATCCACACCGGTACGTTCCGCATCTCCACCCGGCCCGACACACTCTTCGGTCAGAACGTCCTGGCGGCCATCGGGCTCAGTTGGGTGGCGGCGACGTGGCTGGCGATCATGGCGAAGCTGTTGGCCGTGAGCTTCGGCGTGAGCAACTCGATGAGTGTCCTGGACTTCCTCGCCGTGTCGGTCGTCGGCGGCATGCTCGCCTCGCTGGTGGTGCTGGCGATCACGGTGGCGTTGGCGGCGGGTTCGACTCGCTACGGGTGGGACCTGGACAACGTGACGGCGCCACTGGTCACCGCCGTGGGCGATCTGGTCACCTTGCCGGCGCTCATGGTCGGTTCGCTGATCGTGACCGAGAACTGGGCGAGCGAGATCCTCGGGGCGGTTGCCTTGAGCGTGGCGATTGCGCTGCTTGCCGCCTGGTTCCGGCTCGCCCACCTGAAGCTGGTGCTGCTGCGCCGTATCATCGCTGAGTCGCTGCCGGTGCTCGCGATCGCCAGCACGGTGTCGCTCTTCGCGGGTGCGACGATCGAGAACCGCCTGGGCTCGTTCCTCGAGCAGCCGGCGTTGCTCGTACTCGTGCCCACCTACTTCGGGATGGCGGGTGCGTTGGGCGGCATCCTGTCGAGTCGGCTCAGCACGAAGCTGCATCTCGGTCTCATCCCACCGGCTGCGCTGCCATCGCGCTCGGCCTGGGGCGACATCCGTTCCGTTGCCGTGTTGTCGGTTCCGATCTTCATCGTCGTCGGCATCGGGGCGAACCTCGGCGCGGCGCTGCTCGGTATTGCGGGCCCCGGTTTGGCGGCGATGGTGGGTGTGGCCGTTCTCGCTGGCGTCGGCGCGATCTCCGTCGTCGTTCTGGTGGCGTACTACGGCACGCTCGGCGCTGTCCGTTTCGGCCTCGACCCGGACACCGCCGGCATCCCCCTCACCAACTCGGTACTCGACCTCGTCGGTGCGTTCACCCTCGTGGCCGCGATCGTCGTGCTGGGGGTCGCATGAACCCGCGCACCCCTTCCCCGAACGTCCCCGATTCCCTACCATTGCGAGAACAAGCCGATGGATGACAAACCTCGAAATCTCCGAACTCTGCTGGCTGATGCCAAGGACACATCAGAGTTGATGGTCGATCTGGCGTACGCGGCCGTCTACTTCGGGGATCCGGAGATGGTCGAAGAGGTTCGAGACCTCGAGGCGGAGATGACCGAGCTGGTCGCCCACATGCGGTCGCTGGCGGTACTCGGTGTCCGGCATCCGCGTGAGGCCCACGCGATGGGGTCGGTCCTGCAGGTGATCTCGGCGATCGAGCGCATCGGCAACGACGCGGTGAACATCGCCCGCACGGTCTCGCACCGGCTCGGCATCCCGAATCATCTGGTGGTCGAGTTGAGCGATGCCGAAGAGGTGTCGCATCGGGTCGTGGTCGGCACCGAGTCCGGAATGGCCCACCGTGCGCTCACCGACCTCGAACTCCCGGTGCACACCGGCATGCGGATCATGGCGATTCGCCGGTCCGATGGTTGGACCACCGACGTCGATGGCGACACGATTCTTGTGCCGGGCGACGTGCTCTTCCTCGAGGGCCCTCCCGCCGGCATCAGTGCATTGCGCATCCTGGCGGGTGCTCCGGAGTGGGAATCGCCCTCCGACGAGGACGACGGGCCGATGGTCGACGAGCTGGATCGCGCCATCGATCTGTTGATCGAGATGAAGAACGTGTCCGAGGCGGCGGTGGGGCTTGCGTACTCTGCCCTGGTGCTGCGCGACCGCGGTCTGGCGGCCGAGGTCCGTCACCTCGAAGGGCGGCTGGACGACATGCACGATCGGCTGGAGACGTGGGTGCTCCGGGCGGCCGCAGCGAACACCGACCCGTCACCGTTGCGGGGTCTGTTGCACCTGGCGGCGGCGTCCGAAGACATCGGCGACCAGGCGTCGCAGATGGTGATGTTGGTGGAGACGGGGGAGGACATCCACCCGGTCCTCGGCGTTGCGCTTGCCGACGCCGACGAAGTGGTGCTGTCCGTTGCGGTGGCCGAGGGGTGCGAGGCCAGCGGCGCCACGCTCGCCGAGCTTCAACTCGACGTCGCCCCCGGCTACAACGTGCTCGCGATCAAGCGGGGCGAGGTGTACCGACACCGTCCGCGCGGCACCGATGTGCTCGGCAGTGGCGACGTCGTCATTGCCAGCGGTCCCGATGAGGGTCGAGAGCGCTTCGCTCAGATCTTCGGCTGGCGTTTGCTCGCCGACGAGGAGACCGGCGAGAACGAGTTCGCCGCTCTCTGACCCGGCGGT
>JAHDHM010000321.1 GCA_020631315.1 Acidimicrobiales bacterium | reverse complement strand
CGAACCAGTCGGTCAGCTGCGCCCGGACGTCGGCTTCGGCGTCGGCGCCCGCGGTCGAACCCGGCGCCGACACGCCGATGAGGTGGCGCCCGGCCGGTGCGTAGTGCGGCGAGACGCTCGACATGACGGCCACGTTGTTGACGGGACCGGCGCCGGTCCCATTGAGCAGCAGGATCGGCTCGACGAACGGCGTCGCCTCGCTCGAGAACCAGCGCGTGGTGACCGAGTTCCACCCCAGGTCCGGGGTGTCGACCAGCTCGGCCGCCGCCGACATGTCCGTCGCCACGATGACCGCGTCGAGATCGACTCGCTCACCGTCGAGGCCCACGTGGGTCGGACCGACCTCACGCACGGGAGTGTCCAGGCGGATGCTGCCGTCGGGCAGACGCAACGCCAGCTGCTTGCCGAGCTCACCCATGCCCCGGGACGGCACGGCGCCGTATCCCTCGGCCAGCATGCGGAACACGAACTCGGTGAACCGGCTCGTCACCTCGAGCTTCGGGTCGAGCGTGATACCGGCGAACAGCGGCCGGAGGAACGTGTCGACGAACTCGTCGGAGAACTTCAGGTCGGAGAAGCGGGCGGCGGTGGTGCACTCACCCTTGGCCCAGAGATCGTCGACCGATCCGGACATGAGGGTGCGGCGCCAGTTGAGGAGACGGACCTTGTCCACCGGCGAGCCGATCGGTGCCTTCACCGTGTCGAGCAGGTCCCCGGGACGGCGGAGCGGATCGCCGACGAGCACCCGCTGGCCGTCGAGCTGCACGAGCGAACCGGCCTGGAACCGCCGCAGGTCGAGCGCCGCCATGTCGAGCACACGCTGCGCAACCGGATAGGCCGTCAGCAGAATCTGGAAGCCCCGATCGAGCAGGTAGCCGTCGACCTCGTCGGTGCGAACCCGGCCACCGACGCCGTTGGACGCCTCGAACACGACGACGTCGTGATCCCGATCGGTGAGGGTGACGGCTGCGGCCAGCCCAGCGAGCCCGGCTCCGACGATTCCGACTGTTGCCATGTCATGCGCCTCCGCGGAGATGATGGGCGAGTCCCACCCAGGCCGCCTCGTAGCTTGCGATGCCGAAGCCGGCCACCGTGCCCACGCACACCGGGGCCATGAACGAGTGATGGCGGAACTCCTCGCGGCCGGCCGGATTCGACAGGTGCACCTCCACGACCGGGCAGGGGATCGCCGAAATCGCATCTCGGATCGCGACCGAGGTGTGGGTGTAACCGGCCGGGTTGAAGATCACGCCATCGGCCCAGGACCCGGCGTCCTGCAGTGCGTCGACGAGCGCGCCTTCGGAGTTGGACTGGACCGCAGTCAGCTCGTGACCGTGCTCCTCCACCAGCGCCCGGACGCGCGCCTCGACGTCGGCGAGCGTGTCCGAGCCGTAGATGTCGGGTTCGCGCGTGCCCAAGAGGTTCAGGTTGGGCCCGTTGAGGAGCAGAATGCGCACCCGTCGATGCTATCGCTGTGCTCCCCGGCGACGGGGACCCTGGGCCGCACGACCCGGCGGGGCAGGCCGAATGACTCAACTGGCGGCCGATGCGTGCCGATCTCCCCAAGGTGGGCCGTGACAAAAACGTGCTCCTGCGGGAGCGATTCGAACTCGGGAGCACCGAAGCGCTCGTGTTCTCGTACGTCCTGATCCTCGCCGCCCACCTACTGCTCTGGGGCCACACCTCCCGAACGGGGTTCCTCGTCTGGGCCGCTGCGCTGGCCATCACGGCGCCGCTCCCGAAGATCGTCCAGTCCCTCGATGTGCCGTTCCGACGCTGGTTCGTGCTCGAGCTCACCGTGGAGGGCATCGTCGGCATCTGTTGGGGCCTCGCCACGTTCCTGGTGCTCCCCGACGATCCGGTCCGCCAGGCCCTGCTGTGTGCCATGTTGATCGGGGTGATGGTTGCGTCGACGACGTCGGCGAGCCAGTTCATGTCGCTGCATCTGGCGTTCCTCGTCCCCTTCGGCGGCATGTCGATCATCGGCTACCTCATCGCGCCCGACGGCCTCCGAGGCGCCGCCGCCATGCTCAGCGTTGCGTTCGTCTTCAGCGTGGTGATGGCCCACGAGCATCGGGCCGTCCATCACAACCTCGTCGACCTCATCGGCGAGAACGACCAGCTCGTGGACGACCTCGCCGCCGAGCGGGATGCGCTCGCAACCGCAAACCGTCAGCTGGACGACCAGGCCTGGTTCGATCCCCTGACCGGCCTGTGGAACCGGGCCGCGTTCCGCCGCGACCTCGCCCAGGCGATCCGATCACTCGACGACCCGACGGCGCCGCCGGTGGCGCTCGCTGCCCTCGACCTCAACGGCTTCAAGCAGATCAACGACACATGGGGGCATCACGCCGGGGACCTCGTCCTGATCGCTGTCGCCGATGCACTGCGGGCGGCAGCGGGACCGGAGGAGACCGTGTACCGCCTCGGCGGCGATGAACTCACGGTGGTGAGCCGCACCGATGCGCTGGCCGAGTTCGGCGATCGGTTGGCGGCGGCCTTCCACCAACCGTTCGACATCGAGGGGCGCATGCTGACGCTGCGAGCCGGGATCGGCATCGCCGCGACCGACGAGGTCGTGTCCCGCGATGTGCTGATGCGCAACGCCGACCGAGCGCTCTACCGGCACAAACGGAACTCGGATCACCCGGTGAGCCACCAGGTGTTCGACGAGGCGATGCGAAGCGAGGTCGCCCGGCGGGCGCAGCTCGAGTCGGAGGTCGCCGAGGCGTTCGATGCGGGCGACATCACCCCCTGGCTCCAGCCGATCGTCGACATCCGAACCGGCGAGGTGATCGGCGCCGAGGCCCTCGCCCGCTGGGAGCATCCGGATGGCGTCCGCTCGGCCGCGGCCTTCATCGACGTCATGGCGAGCCGCGGCCTCCTGCACGCACTCACGGAACGCACGATCGCTGCGGTTCGGAACTTCAACGAGACGCTACTCACCTCGGGCATCGACGCGCTCCCCATCAGCGTGAACATCGGTCCGGCCCAGCTCGAACAGGTCCTCGCCGACGCCGACCCCGGACACCTCGAATCGCTGTGCATCGAGGTCACCGAAGAAAGTGCCGTCCCGAATCCTGAGCGAGCGGCGGCGCTGCTCGACCGCGCCCGCGCCGCCGGGTCCCGAGTGCTCATCGACGACTTCGGCGTCGGCTACTCGTCGCTCGCACTCGCCGCGTCGCTCCCGATCGACGGACTGAAGATCGATCGCTCCTTCGTCGCCACCCTCACGACCAGCGAGGCCTCACTGGCCGTCGTGTCGGCCATCGTCGACCTCGCCGACCGGCTCGGTCTCGACGTGATCGCCGAAGGGGTGGAGTCACCGGCGCAGATCGAGATTCTCACCGGCTTCGGCGTGCATGCCGTGCAGGGGTTCCTCTTCGCCCCGGCCGTGCCGATGCCACAGGTGCGCGAGTGGCTCGAGCAGGAGCACCGATTCAACATCGCGGCAGCGCCGGCCTGACCGGCGGCTACGTCAACCGACCTGCCACTCCGCGTCGATCGTCACGACGTCGGCGGCGCTGTCGAGGGCCGGCTTGAACACCTCGAGCGGAATGCGACGCACGGCGACCGGCGTGTCGCCGTCGAGCACCTCGACCACCATGCGGTAGCGGGCATTGAGCAACGGCAGCTTCGGGATCTCACACGCCGCCACGACCGTGCCGGACACGTTGCGGCCGAGGTCGCCGATGTCGGTTCCCAGCCCGAGCGGCACACCGTTCGGTCGGGAGAAGCGCACCCGGATGCCGGCTTCGCTGAGCGTCTCGGGAAGATTGAGTCCGACGGTGAGGTGCATCGGCCGGCTCGGCGACAGCTGGACCCGTCCTGCCTCGGGAGCGATGTCGACCCGGGTGATCCAGTCCGGGTGCAGCGCCTCGTCGGAGTTGTCGACCGGCATGCCGGACTGCGACGCCGCGTGCGCCATGTACTCCTCGACGACCTCGACCGGATCGCCCAACGCCATCATTTCGCCCTGGTGCAGCCAGAGGATGCGATCGCAGGTGTCTCGCAACATGGACAGGTTGTGCGAGACCTGCACGATCGTGGCACCCTGTTCCCGCAACCGTTGCATCCGGCGGGCGCCATGCTCCTTGAACGTGATGTCGCCCACCGCCGTGATCTCGTCGGCGAGCAGGATCTCCGGGCGCAGCTGGATCGTCACCGCGAAGCCGAGTCGGGCGCGCATGCCACTCGAGTACGTCTCGATCGGTGCCTCGATGAACGAGCCGATGTCGGCGATCTCGATGATCTCGTCCATCACGCTGTCCATGTACTCCCGGGACAGACCAACGACCGCGCCGTTCATGTACACGTTCTCCCGGCCGCTGATCTCCGGATGAAAGCCGGCGCCGAGCTCGAGCAGAGCGGTGACCCGACCGCGGGTGCGAACCTCGCCGGTCGTGGGCCGG
>JAHDHM010000320.1 GCA_020631315.1 Acidimicrobiales bacterium | reverse complement strand
GGCATCTTTGCCGACGTCGCCCGCACGTTGACGCGGGTCGTCGACGGTGCCTGCATCTTTCACAACCGGCCCGGGTTCGCCGGGGGAGAGGGCTGTGCGCTGCACCTCGGTGCGCTCGACGCCGGAGAATCGCCGACCACCTGGAAGCCGTCGGTGTGTTGGCAGCTGCCGTTGCGGGCCGAAACCAACGCCGACGGCTCCCGGACGCTACGCCGGTGGGCCCGCAGCGACTGGGACGACGAGAACTCGACGATCGCGTGGTGTTGCACCGAGCGGGACGAGGCGCCGGAGGCCTACTCCGGCGACGCACCCGTGCTGCACACCATGGGCGAGGAGCTCACCGCGATGGTCGGCCCCGAGGTGATGGTGGAGCTCCGCCGTCGCCACGGGTGAAAAACATCGCGAATCCGGGAACCGGGACCACGAACCGGTCGTATCACCATCATGAACACCTCACGAACCCCCTTCACCAGCGCTCTGCTGCTCTCCGCCGCCCTGCTGTTCGCCGCATGCGGCAGCGATGAAACCACCGTGGCCAGCGAAGGACCCGATCCCGACACCTCCGTCAGTGCAGCAGCCGACGGCGACGACGGCACCACGATCGACGCTCCCGGCGACGACGCCTCCGATGCGCCCGATCCCGACCCCGCAGTGGAAGGCGGAACGGTCCTCGGCTCGGCCAACATGGGCGGCGAGATCGTCGACCCGGCTCGCCACACGATCGACGAACTGCTCATCCTCGAGTCCTACCCGGAGCAGCTCAACGTCAGCTTCACCGCCGGCGCCGAACCGTGTCTTGCCGCAACGGCGACGGCAACCGGCACCGACACCCAGATCATCGTGACGCTCGACGTCGGCATCACCACCGACGCCCTCACGAAGTCGTGCATCGCATCCGTCGAGCAGCATTCGCTGACGATCGGCCTCTCCGAGGGCATCGACGGTCGCGAGATCGTCCTGGCGGAGGCCGAGGAACGGGAGCCTGCTGGCGAACCGCCGGCGCAGGCGTTCGAGACCACCCTGATCGGCCTGAGCGAGCAGTCGGCCGAGGAGGCCGCAGCGGAATTCGGCTACGACTGGCGAGTGGTCAGTCGTGACGGCGAGGACTTCGCGGTGACGATGGACTTCAGCGAGGACCGGATCAACGCCACGATCGTCGACGGCGTGGTCACCGACGCCACCATCGGTTGATCAACGGGCCGGGTCGTCGAGCGGTGCCAGCCACTTGCGGTCCAACCAGAACCCTCCGAGCGGGAGGGAACCGATGACCATCGCCGTGAACGCCTTCGGCCACGCCCAGCCCAGTGCTTCCTGGCGCCACACGATCATGGCGACGAAGACCAGATAGAGGATTCCGTGCACGGGACCGAGGACGGTGACGCCGGCCTCGGTCCCGCCCGTCTGCTTGACGATCGTCGCCACGAGCAGCGCCAGATACGAGGTCGCCTCGGTCACCGACACGAGTCGGAGTTGTCGAATCACCGCACCTGTCTACCGCCCTGCGGGTCTTTCACTTCGCTTTCGGACCCGTGCGGGCAGACTGGTCGTCATGGATTTTGACCCCGGACACCTGATCTTCGACTGCGACGGCGTGCTCGTCGACAGCGAGACGATCGCCGTACGCATCGAGTCCGAGGTGCTCACCGCCGCCGGCTTCGCCATGACCGTGCCGGAGATCATGGAGGAGTTCGTCGGGCTGAGCTACACGACGGTCAAGGCGTGGCTCGAGAACGAGTTCGGCCGGCCGGTGCCCGATGACCTGCTTCCCACCGTCGAACAGCGGGTGCTGCAGGCGTTCCCGACCGAGCTCGAGCCGATTCCCGGCATGGCCGCCCTGCTCGAACGGAGCCCCCTGCCCCGGTGCGTGGCGTCGAGCAGTGACCTCGACCGCATTCGGCTCTCGCTCGACATCACCGGGCTGCGCACGCACTTCGACGACGAATTCGTCTTCTCCGCTCAGATGGTCGATCGGGGAAAGCCGGAGCCCGACCTGTTCCTCATGGCCGCAGACCGGCTGGGAGCGACGCCGGACTCGTGCCTGGTGATCGAGGACAGTCCGCACGGGGTGCAGGCCGCGGTTGCCGCCGGCATGCCGGTGGTCGGCCTGGTTGCCGGTGGGCACGCCACGCCCACCTTGGCCGATCGGCTTCACGCCGCCGGGGCCGATCACGTCGTGGCATCGGTCGACGAGATCCTGCCAAGCTGAGCGCATGACCGACTCCCCGCCCCACGGCCAGCTCACCGAACTCGAGATCGGCGACGACGCCGAGGCGTGGGTGGCTGCCGGCTTTGCGGTCCAGGGCGACGCCGTTCGACTCGGCGACGTCACCCTCCGGCTCGTCGGCGGTGACGCCGACCGCGGGATTCTGGGCTGGTCGCTGCACGGGGTGTCGACGGCTGTGGACGGCCTGCCACCCGTCGCGACAGCGCACCTCACCGCGGAACCCGCTACGCATCCCAACGGCGTCACCACCATCGATCACCTCGTCGTCGAGACCGACGACTTCGGTCGTACCATCCCGGAACTCGAGGCGGCCGGCCTGGAGCTTCGGCGGACCCGCACGTTCGACCTGGGCGACGGCGAACGGCAGCAGTGCTTCTTCTGGATGGGGTCGGTCATCCTCGAACTCGTGGGCATGGCGGCGCCGGCCCCCGATGCCTCGGCTCCCGCTCGTTTCTGGGGCCTGGCCCTGATCAGCCCGGACCTCGACGCGACCGCCGAGCAGCTCGGTGATGGTACGTCGCCGCCCAAGGACGCGGTGCAGAAGGGTCGACGAATCTCGACCCTCCGCACCCGCGACCTCGGCATCTCGGTGCCGGTGGCGTTGATGAGCCCGCACATGGCGGGCTGAGCTCAACCCGCGATCGCGTCCTCGAGGTTGCCCAGGTAGGAGGGGCACGAGGCCGAGACCAGCGCACGCGAGAGCGCCTCGGTGTCGATCATGTCGCCGATGTCGGCCGCCCCGTCGAGGACGCCGGCCTCGAACTCGTCGTAGTCCTCGGCCGAGATGCCGTCGCTCAGGTCGTCACAGGCTTCCTTTGCGATCTCGTTGAACTCATCGACGTCCGTCTGGTTGAAGGCATCGGCTGTGATCAGTCCCTTCAGGCCCGACTCTTCGGTCAGCGCGGCATCGACGACGCCCGAGAGTCCCTCGGCATCCATCTCGACGAACTCCGACTCGCCACCGCAGGCGGCGAGCGCCAGCACGAGGACCAGAAGGGGCGTGAACAACTTCATGAGGAGTGTCTCCTTGTTCTTGATGGCACCGATGTGGCGCCATCGAGAACGTACGGAAACGAATTGGAGGGGTTGCTCCCGTTTGGCTCGTCAGCCCAGCTGTTCGACCTGGAGTTGTCCGTCCTGGAAGGCAGCTCGGAGGTCCTTCTTCGAGAACTTGCCGACCGACGTCTTCGGGATCTCCTCGACGAACGTCCACCGCTCGGGAATCCACCACTTGGCGACCCGATCGTTCAGGAACCCGCGGAGCTCCGCTGCGGTGGGACTGGCGCCGTCGGCACACACCACGCAGGCGAGCGGCCGTTCGTCCCAACGATCGTCGGGAATGCCGACGACGGCCGCCTCTCGGACGCCATCGTGCGCCATCAGCTCGTTCTCGAGGTCGACCGAGCTGATCCACTCGCCGCCGGATTTGATCACGTCCTTGGCCCGGTCGGAGATCTGGATGAAGCCCTGGGGGTCGATCGAGCCGACGTCGCCGGTTCGCAGCCAACCGTCGTGGAACTTCTCCTCGGTCGGGTCGTGCACGTAGGAGGCCGTGATCCATGGGCCCCGAATCTCGATTTCGCCCTGGGCTTCGCCGTCCCACGGCAGCGCGGCGCCGTCGTCGGCACAGATCCGCACCTCGACGCCCGGCAGGACCCGGCCGGTTCGAACCCGCCACTGCATCGGATCGCCGTCGGCGCGTCCCGGTGCCCGGGCGATCGCACCGAGCGGGCTGGTTTCGGTCATGCCCCAGGCCTGCACGACCTCGACGCCGAACACCTCGTCGTAGCGTTCCATCAGGCTGCGGGGCACCGCCGATCCGCCGCACACGATGTACTCGAGCGAGCTGAGGTCGGCGTCGGGGGCCGAGTGGAGAATGTCGGACAGCACCGTGGGCACGGCCCCGGGTCAGTTCGATCAACTCGGCGATCGGCGCTCCCTGGAGGAACTGCTGCGGCATCACGAGGTCGCAGCCAACCCACCAGGCGGCGTAGGGCATGCCCCAGGCGTTCGCATGGAACTGGGGAACGATGAGGAGGATTCGGTCGCCCTCCTTCACCCGCAGCGCCTGGGCCGACGTGACCGCAAGCGAGTGGATCCACGTGCTGCGGTGCGAATAGGCCACGCCTTTCGGGTTGCCGGTGGTGCCGCTCGTGTAACACATGGCGGCGGCGGCCCGCTCGTCGACGATCGGGAAGGCGAACCCGGTGGTCTCCTCGGCGAGC
>JAHDHM010000319.1 GCA_020631315.1 Acidimicrobiales bacterium | reverse complement strand
AGATCAGCGTCGCGAGCAACACCGAAGGTGTTGCGAAGCAGCTGCGACAGAACAGCGAGGCGAGGGCCACGAAGTGGCGCAAGGCCGCCAAAACGACGACAGCGCCGTTGCCGGCGCTGTCGGATCTGACTCCGGTGGGGGGACCATCAGTCAGATTGAGGCCGCTTCGGAAGGGGGACACCGAAGTGGCGTTGTGGGCCGGTCAGCAGGGGGACGCTGTCCCGGCCGTCGTACGGAGTCCAGGGGGAGGAATCTCCGATCGACGACCATGAAGTTACCGACCGACCGGCCATCGCGCAACTCGATATCAGAGACAACTCATATCTGTTCTGGAGATGGGGCTACGGTGGCGCCATGGACGTACGCCAGCTGCAGACCCTCGTCGCCGTCGCCGAGCATCGCACCTTCTCGGCTGCGGCGAGAGCGCTCCACACGGTGCAGTCGAACGTGTCGACACACATCGCCCGTCTCGAGAAGGAACTCGGAGTCACGCTCGTCGATCGCTCGCTCGGCCGCCTCACCGCGGAAGGCGAAGTCGTCGTGGCTCGTGCCCGTCGCGTCACCGCGGAGATGGAGGCGCTGTCCTACGACGTGGCCTCGATGACATCCCAGGTGACTGGCGGCGTGCAGCTGGGGATGATCGGAACGACGGGACGGTGGCTCACCCCGATGCTGCTCGACGATCTCGCGACCCGACACCCCGGTGTCGCCCCAGTGGTCGTCGAAGCAACGACGTCGACGCTGATGCCCCAGCTCCTCACCGGGCAGATCGATCTGAGCGTCGTGAACCTCCCGATGCGCGATGCCGAGCTGAACGTCCGCCCCCTCTTCGACGAAGACCTCGTCGCCATCGTGCCGACGGCACACCCGCTGGCTGCATTCGGCACCGAGGTGTCCCTCGCGCAGTTGGCCGAGCACGAGCTGTTGCTCGGGCCCCGAGGCTCCATCCTGCGCGACGAGGTCGATGCGGCCGCCGCTGCTGCCGGCGTCGAGCTCCGGGCCATGGCCCAGATCGACGGGGTACGTCTCGTCTCGACGCTCGCCTTCCAGGGGTACGGACCGACGATCGCCCCGGCCACCGCCATCCCGAGGTGGGCCGGGCCACAGAGCTGGACCCGCCTCGACATCGCCGAACAGCCCACGCGGCGGGTCGGCCTGGCACTTCGACGACGAGGTCTGCTGTCGGCCCCAGCTGCAGCGATGCGCGATGCACTGGTGCGTGTCGTGTCCGACCACGGCGCCGACGAACCAGGGGTGCACCCGATCTCGCTCACCTGATCGACTGAAGGCCGGATCGAGCCCGTCACTAGGGTCGAAGGCATGTTCCTCGTGCACGGTCTCACTCGCTCGTACTTCACGAGGAAGGTCACGGGCTACCTCGACCACACCGACAGGCCCTGGCGCCTCCAACCTGGTTTCCAGGACCATTCCGAGGCCACCGCCGCGGGTTGGAACGGTGGCATCCCCGTGGTCACGGCGCCGGACGGAACACCGATGTGGGACTCCACGGCGATCATCGAACATCTCGACCTCGCCGCTGCCCCCGGTCGCTCGGTGCTGCCCGAGCATCCGACGCTGCGCTTCCTCGCGTACCTGCTCGACGACTTCTCCGACGAGTGGTTCTACCGCCCGGCAGTCGGGAGCCGCTGGTCGTATCCCGACAACACGGTCACCGCCGGTTGGCAGTTGGCCGAGGAGCTCTCCGTGGGCCGCGGCATCGACGGCGATCTGATCCGGCAGATGGTCGTGGCCACGATGTCGGGCAGCCTCGGCAAGCTCGGCGTGACCGCCGAGAACATCGACGCCTGGATGGACCACGTGCTCGTGCCGTGGATGACGGCCCTCGACGCGCACTTCGCGGACCACTCGAACCTGCTCGGCGATCGCCCGTGCATCGCCGACTTCGCGCTGTACGGGGCGAACGCAGCGCACTTCGTCGGCGACCCGTACTGCCGCCGGCTCGTCGACCAGCACGGTCCGAGGGTCGTCGAGCACACGAGCCGACTGACCATCGCCCGCCCCGTGGCCGACGCGGCGTGGATCGACGCGGACGACATCCCCGAGTCGCTCATCGTCGTCGTCGCCGAGGCCGGCCGCCACTATCTCCCGTGGGTGGCCGCCGCGACCGTCGACGGGTCGGCGACCGTCGATCTCGCCGACGGCATCACGGCCGAGATCGCATCGACGCCGTTCCTGGATCAGGCCAGAGGCGTGATGTTGGCCCGCTACGTCGACGCCCGCTCCGACCACCTCGATGCGGTCCTCGAACGGGCGGGTGTGCTGAGGTACTTCGCCGACCACACCGAACAGGCAACGGAGATCCCTGATCCCGTCCCGCCTGCACAGCCCGGCGACAACCGCCCGTACGCGGTGAACTGACGCACCCGTCTCTCGCAGCCCGGTCACCCATCATCGAGGCGACCGCCCGACTACATTTCGCTCCGATGACCGACGTCGCCGATCACGGGACCGAACTCGAGCTCGAACTCCGCTCGCGGACGCCAGGCGTGGCCGCGGTACGTATCGAACGGTTCGGTGGCCGTCGCGCCGTGGTGGTCCGCATCGACGACACCCATCGCCGCGGCGCACTCCGACCGATCGACGGAGAGAACATCGCCGAGGCCGCACGCATGGCGCTGCGCAAGCGGCTGCCGATGGTCATGTTCGTCGCCTCCTCCGGTGCCGATGCCCACGAAGGCGTCGAAGCGCTCCACGGCTGGGGCGGAGCAGCTCGCGAGCTGGTCCAGGCGTCGGGCGTCGTACCGATCCTGGCGATCGTCGACGGCCCAGCCGTCTCCGGTTCCGCGTTGCTGATCGGCCTGGCCGACATCGTCATCATGACCCAGGACGCCTACGCCTTCGTCAGCTCGCCGCAGGGCGTTCGACAGATGACCGGCGTGCACATCGGCATCGACGACCTCGGCGGTTCGTCCACCCATCATCGGACGACCGGCGTGGCCCACGAGGTCGTGGCCGACACCGCCGCAGCGGAGGCGATGGTCGAGTCGCTCCTCGAGTTCCTGCCCGACGACACCGACGGCCTTCCGCCGCTCATCGACACCGACGACCCGACCAACCGACCGAGCGACACCGCCCGCGACCTGCTCCCCGACTCACCGACCGGCGCCTACGACGTTCGGCAGCTCGCCGCCGAGATCGTGGACGACGGTCACATGCTCGAGCTGCGTGCGGCCTGGGCCCCGAACATGGTCACGGCGCTCGCATCGATCGGCGGCCATCCGGTCGGCATCGTCGCCAACCAGCCGCTCGCGATCGCCGGCACGCTCGACATCGCTGCGTCCCAGAAGGGCGCTCGGTTCGTCGCGTTCTGCGACGCGTTCAACCTTCCGCTGCTGACCCTGGTCGACACTCCCGGCTTCTACCCGGGCAAGGACCTCGAGTGGCGCGGCATGATCCGCCACGGTGCCCAGATGGCGTTCGCGTACGCGCGGGCATCGGTGCCACGCGTCGCCCTGGTCCTGCGCAAGAGCTACGGCGGCGCGTTCATCGTCATGGACTCCAAGACCATGGGCAACGACGTGTTCATGGCGTGGCCGTCGGCGGAGATCGCCGTCATGGGTGCACGTCAGGCGGCCGAGATCCTCGCCCGACGCGAGGACGAAGCCGGCAAGGATCGTCGCCGACTACGAAGAGCGCTACCTCAACCCCTACGTCGCTGCCGAGCGCGGCCTCATCGACATGGTCATCGAACCCGATGAGACCCGGGCCAAGCTGCACGAGGCGTTCGAGATGTTGCGCACGAAGCGCGAGTCGGTGCCCTCACGACGCCACGACAACAGCCCGCTGTAGCCCTCGCGCAGCGTCGCCCCGTGAACAGGGGCTGAACTCCCCCGATCTGCCGGGTTCGGGTCGAGCGTTCCCGCTCCCCGACGGGCTAGATTCGATGAAGGGCGCTACAGCAACGGGGCTGTTCATCGGCTGAAGCCGAGGTGACCACCATCAACCCGCCGACGACCCGGCTGCCGCCGGTCGACACGGCCGAGATCAGGAGCTGAAGTGCCCGAGACCATCACGATCACCGACAACCGCACCGGCGAGAGCGTCGAGGTGCCGGTCGTCAACGGCGGCATCGACATGAAGGCCGTGCAGAGCCTGATGCCGGGCACGTGGATCCTGGACCCGGGCTTCGGCGGCACCGCATCGACCGAGTCGGCCATCACCGACCTCGACGGTGCCAACGGCATCCTGCGCTACCGCGGGTACCCCATCGAGCAGCTGGCCGAGAAGAGCACCTTCCTCGAGGTCTGCTACCTGCTGCTCAACGGCGAACTCCCCAACACCGAAGAGCTCGACGCGTGGGTGCACGACATCACGTACCACACGTTCGTGCACGAGAACATGCGCAAGCGCTTCATGGAGGGCTTCCACCACGACGCCCACCCGATGGGCATGCTCATGTCGGCGATCGCGGCGCTCTCGACCTTCTAC
>JAHDHM010000318.1 GCA_020631315.1 Acidimicrobiales bacterium | reverse complement strand
CCCCGTCGCCACGTTCGCTGTCGGCCCCGCCGGTGCGATGAACGCGGCACTGTTCGCCGCCGCGCAGCTGGCGACGACCGACGCTGCGCTCGCCGAGCGGCTCGTGGCGTGGCGAGCCGCCCGCTCCGCAGCCGTGGCCGAAGAGCCGGAACGAGGCTGACGGTCCGCAGATGTCCACCGCTCCCCTGCCTCCCGGCGCTGCTCCTCTGCCGCCTGGGTCGACGATCGGCATCCTCGGTGGCGGCCAGCTCGGTCGGATGATCTCGATCGAAGCCGCTCGCCTCGGTCTCCAGACCCACGTGTTCGAACCCGCGCCGGACCCGCCTGCAGGTCACGTGGCGCATCACGTCACCACGGCGTCGTACGACGACGAGGCCGCGTTGCGGGCCTTCGCCGAATCGGTCGACGTGATCACCTACGAGTTCGAGAACGTGCCGGCCACGTCGCTCGATCTGCTCGGCTCCATCGCGCCGATCCGTCCCGGCCGGCGTGCCCTCGCCGTGAGCCAGGACCGCCTCGACGAGAAGGCGTTCATCGCCGACCTCGGCATCGGCGTCGCTCCCCACGTCGACCTGACCTCCGCCGACGACCTTCGCGGCGCGCTCGACGAGCACGGCGCCGGCATCGTGAAGACCCGCCGCCTGGGGTACGACGGCAAGGGCCAGGTCCGGGTCGCTCCCGATGCAGATCTGTCCGAGGCGATCGCCGTGCTCGAGGGCGCGCCGTCGATCTTCGAGGCGATGGTCCCGTTCGAGCGTGAGATCTCGGTCATCGTGGCCCGTTCACTCACCGGGCAGGTCGTGTGCTTCGACCCGGGCGAGAACGTGCACCGAGACGGCATCCTCCACACCACGACCCTGCCGGCGGCGATCGACCCCGACACCGCTGTAGCGGCCGTCGACATCGCGACTCGGATCGTCGACGCGTTCGAGTACGTCGGCGTCATGGGCGTCGAGCTGTTCGTCCTCGCCGACGGTTCGCTGCTCGTGAACGAGGTGGCGCCCCGGGTGCACAACTCGGGCCACTGGACCATCGAAGCCTGCGTCATCGACCAGTTCCAACAGCACGTCCGCGCCATCGCCGGCTGGCCACTCGGCGACGGCGGGCGCCACAGCGATGTCGTCATGACGAACCTCATCGGCGACGAAGCCCATGCCTGGCTCGAGCTGGCCGAGGGCGCGACCACCGGCGTGCACCTCTACGGCAAGGCCGAGGCCCGGCCCGGTCGCAAGATGGGCCACATCACCCGCCTGGTCTGAGTTCGACGCACGAGTTCGGGCGTCGCGCTCAAGTGGACGGCCGCGTCTGCCGAGAATCCCCGCAGGGGCGATCTCACGCTACGTGTTGCACGAGCACGGAGAGTGGCGCTATAGATACTCCCCGTGAACAACACAGCAACGCGTGGATTGCTGGCAGTAGCGGCACTGCTGTCATTCCTCGTACTCCTCGCGGTGCCTTCGACTCCTGACGCTGTGGGTGCAGCCGACGGACCTCGAAGGGTCGAGTTCGGCGCATCGGTCCTCAACGACCGCAGCTCGGGCATCACCACCCTCGAAGACGATCTCGGACGTCCCCTTGACGTCGTCCGGGCCTTCTACCTCTGGGACGAACAGTTCCCGAGCGCCAACGACCTCCAGCTGCTCGACGGCCGCCGTGTGCTGCTGTCGGTCAAACCCAAGGCCGGCGACACGAAGATCCCGTGGGCCGACATCGCGGCGGCGCAGCCGGGCGACGAGCTCTACGACGACATGGTCCGCTGGGCCACGTCGCTCGAGCCGTTCGAGGATCAGCTGTACGTCACGTTCCACCACGAGCCCGAGCGTGGCAACAACGCCGTGCACGGCACGTCGGCCGAATACGTCGCCGCGTGGCAGCGCTTCATGGGCATCCTCGGCGAACAGGGCGTCGAGCCCCTCGGGCGCGTCGTCATCTTCACCGACTTCGCCTTCTCCCGTCCCCTCGACGATCGCCGGGCCGTCACGCACTGGTACCCGGGTGACGAGTGGGTCGAGGCCATCGGCGTCGACGCCTACAACTGGTACGACTGCCGCGAGGGCGTGAACACGCCGTGGATCGACCTCGAAGAACTCATCGAGCCGGCTCGCCAGTTCGGCCTCCTGCACCCCGACGAGCAGATGATGCTCCCCGAGGTCGGCACGGTCGAGGACCCGAACGACCCGGACCGCAAGGCCCAGTGGCTGGCCGACGCCGGCGAACTCCTGGCTCAGCCGAGCCATGCGCAGTTCACGCTCTTCGCCTACTTCGACCTGCTCCACCCGTCCGTGACCACGTGCGACTGGCGTCGCACCACCTCGGACGAGTCGGCCGCCGGCATGCGTGCGTTCGCCAACCTGGAGCTGTTCGGTGGCGGCGAGGTGCCGCCGACGACCACGACGACGCAGCCGACCACGACGACGCAGGCGACCACGACGACGCAGGCGACCACGACGACGCAGGCGCCGACCACGACGACGGTTCCGCCGTTCGAGGGTGTCGCCGAGCGGTGGGCGTTCGGCTACACCGAGGTGCCTGGCTGGACCCGTGACGCCGGCGAGGCCTTCGACGGCTCGTTCGGCTGGCAGGTGCCCGATGGCTCCCGCCGTCAGTGTGGCGTCCGAGGTGTCGAGGCCGACCCGGTGCTCGACGGCTTCTGCCATGCAGTGACCCGCTACGAGATCGTCGGCGGCGCCTGGCGTTCGTTCACCTCACCGGCGTCGTGGTCGGCTGTGCTGCCGAACGGCACCTATGACGTGACCGTCACCGTCGGTGACGCGCTGGCGCACCACGGCGAGGCGCATTCGGTGCGGGTCGAGGGTGAGTCGGCTCATGATCGAGTCGTCACCTCGTCGGCGACGCCGTTCGCCACGTCGACCGTGCAGGTCGAGGTGGCCGACGGTCGCCTGGATCTGACGTTCCAGGGAGGCACCCGCACGAAGCTCGTCGCCGTCGAAGCGACGCAGGTCGCAGGCGAGCCGACCCCTCCGACCACCGTCGTCCCCCCGACCACCAGCGGTCCCACGACGACGCTGCCGCCGGTCGACGGCGATGTCGAGCGCTGGTCCTTCGGGTATCGCCAGGTCCAGGGCTGGACCCGTGACGCCGGCGACCTGTTCGACGGCGAACACGGCTGGATGGCCGCCGACGGCGTTCGTCGCCAGTGTGGCGTCCGCGGTGCCGACGCCGACCCGGTGCTCGACGGCTTCTGCCACGCGGTCACCCGCTACGAGCAGGCTCGTGGTGCCTGGCAGGCGACACCGTCGCCGGCCGCCTGGGCCGCGACGCTCCCGAACGGCACCTACGAGGTCGAGGTGACCGTCGGTGACTCGCTCGCCCACTACGGCGAACTGCACTCGGTACAGGTCGAGGGCATCAGCGTCCACGACCGGGTGTCGACGTCAGCGGCGAACCCGTTCGTCACGGCCGCCGTGACGGTCGAGGTGACCGACGGACGACTCGACGTGACCTTTGCCGGTGGCGAGCGTACGAAGATCGTCGCCATCGTGGCCACAGCGTTGACCGAGGTGGCGACCGTCGATGACGAGCCCGTCGATGACGAGCCCGTCGATGACGAGCCCGTCGATGACGAGCCGTCGGGCGACGGTGATGAGGGCGACGGCGAGACCGACAGCGGTCAGTCCGACAGCGGCGAGGGCTCGACGCAGACCTCGCCGACGTTCGCCTGCCAGCTTGAGCTGGTCGACGGTCTGCCGCTGCTCACCTGGACGGATGTGGACGGTGCCTATGAGATCGTCGTCGACGGCGGCGATGGCATGTACCTCGGCTCGGGCGTGACGTCGTTCGTCGATCTCGTCGGCTCCTCGTCCGACACCTACGAGGTGCGGGCATCGATCGACTCGGTCACCCTCACTGCCACATGCGTGCCGGCGTGATCTGACGCCCGCACTCAACTCGAGATGTCCGACGGCCGGTCGGGGCTCTGCGACACGCAGCGCTCCGGCCGGCCTCGTCGCGTTCGAGGCTCCTGCGCTCGAACACGGACCGTGAGGGTGTTCCACGATGTGGGACGGGTCCACATGGCGGAACAGGATCGACTACGCTGGTCGGGTCGTGTTCGGGGCAACGTCGCGCCGGGCTGAGCGTACGTGCGGAGTGTTCCGCAGGGGGTCCGATTCCAATGAGTTTCCCATCAGATCTCGAGATCGCACAGGGCGCCACGCTGCGTCCTCTGATTGACATCGCCGCTGACGCCGGCATTCCGTCGGACCTGCTCGAGCCCTACGGCGTCGGTTCCGCCAAGATCAGCCTCGACGCCATCGAGGCCATGGCCGACCGTCCGAAGGCCAAGTACGTCGTGGTCTCGGCCATCACCCCGACCCCGCTCGGCGAGGGCAAGACCACCACCACGGTCGGTCTCGGTCAGGCCTTCCAGCACATCGGCTCGTCGGCCACGATCGCCATCCGGCAGCCGTCGATGGGCCCGACCTTCGGCATCAAGGGCGG
>JAHDHM010000317.1 GCA_020631315.1 Acidimicrobiales bacterium | reverse complement strand
GACACGTCGTTCTTGCTCGGCGACTGAGCCGGGGGGCCGCCCGTTCCGGACTAGTTGTTGTGGGACCTCGACGTGTGCTCGAGGAGCAGTCGTGGTGCGTCGCCTCGGTCGATGGCGACGGCGGCGCCGGCCAGGCTCATGCTCGCTCGACGGACTGGGCCGACCGCCGCTTCGAGTGTGTCGACCACGATGCTCGACCCGAAGACTCCTCCGACCGCTGCGACCGCGTGACGTCCACGAGCGGTTCGGGACATCGTCACCAGCTCGGCGAGCGCAGCACCAGCGCGACGCAACACGTCGGCGGCGCCCTCGTCGTGAACGGCCGACGCGTCGACGACCGGCGCCAGGCGAGCGAGCTCGTGGCGGTCGCTCATGATCGAGTTGGTGCGAGGCACCAGCGAACGGGTCTCGGCGCCGAGTGCCTCGTCGAGCCTGCGGCCCAGCTCGCCCCCGCTGTCTCCGAGTTCGCGGCGCCGCAGCACGAGGCGCACCGCCTCACGGCCGATCCAGAAGCTGCTGCCGTCGTCGCCGAACAGCGGACCGCCGTTGCCGAAGTAGCTGACCCGGTCGTCGACGGTCACCGCCACCGCACCGGTCCCCGCGATCAGCAACGTGCCGGGCGTCGTGTCCAGGCAGGCTCGGTAGGCGGCCACCCAGTCGGGCACGACCAGGACGGGCACCTCCACCAGCGGCCCGAGGCCGTCCAACAGGATCTTGCGGCTGAAGGGATCGCCGGCACCGGGGACCGACACGACGATCCGCTCGGCAGGATGAGCAGCGACGATCGACGCGAGGTGCGCGACCGCGTGCTCGGGATCGAGGGTCACGTTCGCCCGGCCCGACTCCTCGAACGCATCGATCAGCTCGTCGTCCCAGAGTTCGCACCTGGTCGCCGAGCCCCCGACGTCGACGGCGAGAGTGACCACTGCGCTACAGCACCTTCTCGAGATGACCGTCGACGTCGTCGAGCCGCCGGCGGGCGACGGTGGGGTCGACACCGAGCCCGGCGATCACCGCAGCGACCCTGATGTCGTCGTCGGCGGCGTCGAGCGCTGCCGCGGCCTGGTCGTCGTCGACCCCGGCGGCCGCAGCGACGATCCGGACGGCGCGGTGGTTCAGCTTCGAGTTGCGAGCCGACATCGCCACCATCAGATTCCGATAGGTCCGGCCGAGCCGCACCATTGCCAGCGTCGACAGCATGTTCAGGATCATCTTCTGCGCGGTACCGGCCTTGAGTCGCGTCGAGCCGGCGATGAACTCCGGCCCGGTGTCGACCTCGATCGGTATCTGCGCTGCGGCACCGACGGCCGAGCCGGTGTTGCAGCTGATCCCGACCGTCACGCAGCCCGAGTCGCGGGCGTGCTCGAGCGCGGCGATCACGAAGGGCGTCCGTCCGCTGGCCGCGGTGCCGACGACGATGTCCGATGAGGTCAGCCCGATGCCGTCGAGCGATGCCACCGCCTCGGCGAGGTCGTCCTCGGAGGTCGAGCGGATCACCACGATCTGCTCCGGATCGGTGGAGAACGTCGGCGGGCACTCCGACGCATCGACTTCGGCCAGACGAACCGAGGTGCCGGAGCCGACGTGTACGAGTCGTCCGCCACTGTCGAGAGCAGCGGCGATGGCGTCGGCTGCCTCGGCGATCGACGGCAGTGCGGCGCGGACCGCTCCGGCGACGGTCGCATCCGCCTCGTTCATCCGCTGCGCGAGTTCGAGCGTCGTCAGCGTGTTGAAGTGGACGTCGACGTCGGCGAAGTACTCGGTGCTCGACGGACTCGGCTGCTCACCCATGTCGACGACCTCCTCGTTGCGCTCACCGTAGTGAGCGGCGGTCGTTGCCTCAGGCGCCGGCCCAGGTGAGGGGTCGAGCACACGGTATGCGGGCCTGGTGGGGTCTATGTTGACGAGCGATGGTGCGAGTGGGGCGTACGGGCGTCGTTGGTCTCGTCGCTGTGCTGATGGTGGCTTGCGCTGATGATCCGGGCGATGGGTCGATCGACCGCGATGCGTTTGGAGCCATGGCGGCCGACGTCGATCCCGTCGACTGTTCAGGGCCCTCGGCGACCGAGGCAGTCGCCCCAGCACCGCTTGACGGGTCTGGCATGACGACGGTGTTCATCGACGATGGCGCGTTCTTCCCCGCGGTCGCGACGATCGATCCGCGGGGTGCGTCCGGTGAGTTCTCGCTTCGGCTCCTCGGCGCGTCGATCGATCCGGTACCGGCCGACGAGGTGGCGCCGATCGACTATCGAGTCGCCGAAGGGACCGTGGCGTTGACTGATCCCGACGCGGTTCGTTCGCAGCTGATCTCCGAGTCTCTATTGACGAGCCTGACGGTCGACACCGCCACCGTCGTCGACATGAGTGTCGCTGAGCTCGAGGCGTTCGTGCTGCAGTGGCCGCGTGTCCTTCATCACTTCGATGGCATCGGCGAGACGGCAGCCGAGTCGGTGGAGCGGCTGCTCCTGCCCAACGCGCTGGCACGAGAACCGCTGCCCTATGTCAGGTCCACGTCGGTCGAGATCGACGGGTCGTGTGTCGTCTGGCGGGCGGAGGCCTGGCTCGATCCGCAGCGTGCCCCCGACGTACTCGAACAGCAGCTGGAAGAGCTGCTCCCCGTGCTGACGGGGAGCTACGAGCGAGGAGTGCTCGCGGAGGACGCTCGTGCCGATGTCGTGATCGAGACCCATGTCGACGGTGGCACGGGTCGGATTCTTCGAGCCGTCGAGTACTCCGTGGTGCGCTTCGATCGATCTGAAGATCGGCGCACGACGATCCTGACTCCCGAGTGATCAGACCTCGGGCGAGAGTGACGGTGGCAGCGGCGGCTTCGAGAGGCGGGCGCCGTCGATGATGACGGTCTGGCCGGCGACGAACCTGGCGTCGTCGCTGGCCAGGAACAGGACCGTCGAAGCGACGTCGGCCGGGTCACCGATGTGGCCGACAGGGTGCAGCACGGCCAGCTCGGCGACGGCCTGATCGCGATTCGGGAGGCGGTCGATGTAGTCCCGGTTGAGGGCGGTGTCGATCCAGCCTGGTGCGACGGCGTTGACCCGGATGCCCATCGGACCGAGGTCGACGGCCATGCCGACGGTGAGGCCGTGCACGCCTGCCTTCGATGCGGCGTAGGCGGTGTGGAGGGGATTGGCGGCGATGCCCTCGATCGAGCCGACGTTCACGATCGCTGCGTGCTCGCTGGCCTCGAGTAGTGGCACGAGCATCTTGGCCATCAACCACGGGCCACGCAGGTTGATGGCCATCATCGTGTCCCAGTCGTCGATCGTCTGGTCGACGACCGAGCGCTCGAACATGATCCCGGCGTTGTTCACCAGCACGTCGAGGCGATCGAGCGAAGCGGCGAACTCCTCGACCGATGCCACGTCGGACACGTCGAGGCGACACCACTCCTGGGTTGCGCCGAGATCACCTGGATCCCGCAGATCGCCCACGACCACCAGCGCGCCTTCGGCGGCGAGCCGGTCGGCGATCGCTCGGCCGATGCCCTGCGCTCCACCGGTCACCACCGCGGTGCGGCCGTCCATGCGTCCCGTCACGTCGTCTCCGCTTCGTTCATCTGCGTCATGCCCGGACGCTCACTGGGCGACATCTCATTGGGCGACATAGCCGCCGTCGACCGAGAGGTTCTCGCCGACCACGTGGCGGCTCGCATCGGACGCGAGGAACAGCACCACGCCGGCGATCTCGTCGGGTTGAGGGATGTGGGCCTGGGGAATCGAGGCCAGGTTCGACGCATGCACGTCGTCGGCGGTCACGCCATCGGGGTGTTCGCTGACGAGCATCGGCGTGTCGACCGCACCGGGGCACACGGCGTTGATGCGGATGCCCTCGGCGGCGTGGTCGAGCGCCATCGCCCGGGTCAGGTTGGTGACCGCACCCTTCGATGCGCAGTACGCGGCGAGGCCGGCGCTGCCGACGAGGCCGCAGGTCGAGCTGATGTTGACGATCGAGCCGCCACCGCTCGCCCGCATCGCCGGGATGGCGGCGCGGGACACGAAGAACACGCCGTCGACGTTGATCGACATGACGTGGCGCCAGTCGTCGTCGGTCGTTCCCTCGGCGTCACCTCGGTGGATGACGCCGGCGGCGTTCACGACGATGTCGAGCCGGCCGAACGCGTCGATCGCAGCCTGCACCGCAGCCTCGGCGGTCGCGCCGTCGGCAACATCGCCCAGCGACGCGACCGCACGCCCGCCGGCGGCGACGATCTCGTCGACCACTGACGCCGAGCGTTCCGCGGAACGCCCCTGCACCACGACCGAAGCGCCGGCAGCGGCGAGCTTGCGCGCACACGCGGCGCCCATGCCCGACGTCGCACCGGTCACCAGCGCGACCCTGCCGTCCAACACACCCATCACGCTGTTCCCTCTGGTCGTTCAGCCACGGGCTTCATGCCCCTTGGGTCGTTAAGCCACGGGCTGCACAAGGTTCGTTGGGTCGCTCGGCCCTCACTCC
>JAHDHM010000316.1:3204-4474 GCA_020631315.1 Acidimicrobiales bacterium | reverse complement strand
GCATGTGTTAAGCACGCCGCCAGCGTTCGTCCTGAGCCAGGATCAAACTCTCCATCAAAATGATGCCGCCTGCCGAAGCAGACGGACGATCAGAAGAGCCAGACACGAACTGTCTGTCGTGTCCTGACTAATTAAATTAGGAATGTCAGACCAACGAGTCACTCGTGAGGAGTGCTTCGGTGGCCGACGGTTTTTGTGTGGTCGTCCAGCAGATCTTGCGATCGGCCGAACGCCCGCACTGGCGTTTCATTTCGTCCTCTCTTCTGTTGTCAAGGAGCGCTGCACCGAGGCGAACCATGTCGCATCAGCGCACTCGAAGCGGATCCTGCGAGCCGTAGCTCCGGTGATCCGGGTCGGAGGTTCCGGTTCCGGCTGAGCCGTGTGCCGTGCCTCCGAGGCGAAGAGTCAAGCTAGCGAGTCTCGACTGGTGTGTCAACTCACAGCTGTGATTCTTTTCGGTGACCCTCGTCACGCCGTTCCAGCCCGTGGGCTGTGCGCCGTTCGGAGAGCTCCGAAGCACCGCAAGCGGTGCGAGGGAGAAAGATAGCGAGTCCCGCGGAACTTGCAACCACTTCTTCGCGGAAATCGGCGAGAGCCCCGTACTTGCTGAGGAATCGCGCCAAAGAATTTTCGCGGAGGTGCTCAGCCCAGGGTCAGGAGGTGCCAGCGCTTCTTGCCCCGACGCAACAGGTGATGTCCGCCGGCGAGCGGATCGGCCGGCAACGCTGCGTCCAGGTCGGTGACCCGGTCGCCGTCGACGTACACGCCGCCCTCACCCATCGCGCGCCTTGCATCACCACGCGAGGTCGCGAGACCACTCGAGACGAGCGCGTCGAGCACGCCTGAGCCCGCGGTCACGGTCGTCGAGCCGAGTTCGGCCCCCAGCACCGTGAACGCATCGGCGGACGCGGCACGGACCTCGCCCCCTCCGAACAAGATGCGTGAGGCCTCCTCGGCACCCCGAGCGGCATCGCCGCCATGCAACAGTGCGGTGAGCTCGCGGGCCAAGAGCCGCTGACCATCCCGACGTGACGGGTCCTCGTCGTGGGCTCTGACAGCGTCGTCCACATCGTCGACGGTCATGAACGTGAGCTGGAGCAGGAGCTTGCGCAGGTCGCCGTCGTCGGCGCCGATCCAGCCCTGGTAGAAGCCGTACGGGCTCAGCCGGTGCGCGCCCAGCCACATCGTCTCGCCGCCGGCGGTCTTGCCGTACTTGGTGCCATCGGCCTTGGTCAGCAGGGGCCAGGTCAGCGCAGCGGCCTTGCGGCCC
>JAHDHM010000316.1:0-3194 GCA_020631315.1 Acidimicrobiales bacterium | reverse complement strand
ACGCCTGCAGCAGCATGTAGGAGAACTCGGTGTACGACAGGCCGTCGCCGTCGTGCAGGCGTCCCTTGACCGATTCCTTGGCGATCATCTGGTTCACCGTGACGTGCTTGCCGACGTCCCGGAGGAAGTCGAGCACCGACACGCCGACGGTCCACGCCCGGTTGTCCACCAACTTGGCGCCGTTCGGCCCGTCCCCGAATTCGATGAACTGCTCGAGCTGGGGGACGATGAACGACAGGTTGTGCGCCAGCGCATCGTCGTCGAGCAGGTTGCGCTCCGACGACCGGCCGGACGGATCGCCGATCATCCCCGTGGCACCGCCGGCCAGCATGATCGGCCGATGGCCCGCCTCCTGGAAGCGGCGGGCGGTGAGCAGGCCGATCAGATTGCCGGCGTGCAGGCTGTCGGCGGTCGGGTCACAGCCGTAATAGAGCGTGACGGGTCCCTCGTCGAGCCGCGCCGCGAGCGCGGCGAGGTCGGTCGTGTCGTGGATGAGGCCACGAGCGCTGAGGTCGTCGAGGAGTTTCACGCCCTCCACGATGCCATCTGCACGACGGTCTGCCTGACCGACTTTCGGCGCCGAGCCGCTCCGCAAGTCCCGGTCGTGGCGGTCGACGTGACACGACATGGGGATCGAGGGACACGCGCGACGGAGCACCGCGCGACGACGCCAAGCGCAGCGCCACCGCGGACGCCTGATCGCGATCGTCTGCGCCATCGCGGTGCTGTCGACGGCGTGCAGCTACACCACGTACTCGCTCGAGGCGACCATTCCGCCGAACGCCGAGGCCTCGTTGGTCTACGCCGCGGACGGGACGGAGCTCACGGTGCTCCACGCCGGTGAGAACCGCAAGGAGATCACCCTCGACGAGGTACCCCAACACGTCCAGGACGCGATCATCGCCATCGAGGACCGCCGATTCTGGACCCACATCGGCATCGACGTCCGGGCCATCGTCCGTGCGTTGCGACGCAATCTCGACGTCGGCGACGTCATCGAGGGCGGCTCGACCATCACCCAGCAGTACGTCAAGAACGCCATCATCGGCACGGACCGCACCCTCGATCGCAAGATCGAGGAAGCCGCCCTCGCCATCCAGGTCGAGCGGGATCACTCCAAGGAGGAGATCCTGCAGTACTACCTGAACACCGTCTACTTCGGCGCAGGCGCCCACGGCATCGAGGCCGCGGCCCAGGTGTACTTCGGAGTGCCGGCCTCGGAGTTGACGGTTGGTCAGGGTGCGCTGCTGGCCGGACTCGTCCGAGCGCCGTCGACCTACGACCCGTTCGTCAATCCCGAGGGTGCGCTCGAGCGCCGTGGCCTCGTGCTCGACGCGATGGTCGAGGAGTCGATGCTGACCCGCGCCGAGGCCGACGCCATCGCTGCTGCCGACCTCGTGCTGAAGGCACCCGACCCCGACGACCGCTTTCCCGGCGCCCACTTCGTCGAAGAGGTGAAGCGGTTCGTCCTCGATCACCCGGCGTTCGGCCGAACCTACGAGGAACGCGCACGGCTGCTGTTCACCGGTGGTCTGCGGATCGAGACGACCCTCGACCTCGAACTCCAGGCGCAGGCCGAGGCCGCCGTCGAGCTCATCCTCCAAGACCCCGAGAACGATCCGAATGCGTCGCTCGTCACGGTCGACCCGGCAAACGGTCACGTCCTCGCGATGGTCGGCGGTCGCGACTTCTTCGGCACCGAGCCCGCCGCCAAGTTCAACCTGGCGACCCAGGCAGCCCGGCCGTCGGGTTCGTCGTTCAAACCCCTGGTCCTCGCCGCGGCGATCGAAGAAGGCATCGAACTGAGCCAGGTGTACTCCGCGCCGGCGACCATGGACATCCCGATCACCGGCGAGTTGTGGGAGGTCGAGAACTACGGCGGTCAGGGTGGCGGGAACGTCAACCTCGTCGAGGCCACCGTTCGCTCCTACAACACCGCGTACGCACAGCTGATGATGGACGTCGGCGCCGCAGACGCCGTCGCCGTCGCCGCTGACCTCGGCGTGACCGCTCCCCTCGCAGCGGTCCCGTCCGCCGTGCTCGGCGCCAACGACGTCAGCCCGCTCGACATGACGATGGCCTACGCCACGTTCGCCAACCGGGGCGTCCGCAACGACCCCGTCTACGTCACCCGCGTCACCGGGCCCGACGGCGAGGTCGTCTTCCAGCACGACCCGTCACCGGTTCGGGCGATCGATCGCAGCACCGCCGACCAGGTGACGGAGGTCCTCCAGCAGGTCGTCTCCCGAGGCACCGGCGTGCAAGCTCGTCTCGGCCGTCCTGCAGCCGGCAAGACGGGCACCGGCCAGAACTGGGGCGACGCCTGGTTCGTCGGCTACACCCCCGAGCTCGTCACCGGCGTCTGGGTCGGTTTCGCCGAGGGACAGGTCTCGATGGTGCCCCCGACGACTCGGATCCGGGTCACGGGCGGCTCCTGGCCCGCCGAGATCTGGCAGCTGTTCATGACCGCTGCGCTCGCCGAGACGCCGATCAGCGAGTTCGAGACCGGACCGCTGCCCGACGAAGCGGCCGCGTCGACCGACGACGAGACCGAGCTTCCTCCCGAGCCGCTGGTTCCGGGCGAGCTGGTGCGCGACGTCGTGGGAATGCGCACCGAGCAGGCCGAGGAGATCCTCACCCGAGCCGGCTTCGTGGTCGTGACCGAGTCGGTTCCCGACGACCAGTACCCACCCGGGATCGTCGCATCACAGCTCCCCGTCGGCGAGTCGATCGTCGAGACCGGCAGCGAGATCACGCTGAACATCGCCAACGGTCAACCGGTCCGTCGCGTGCCCGCCGTACTCGGTGAACAGCGCGAGGCCGCGGCACGCGCGGTGCTCGACGCCGGCTACGAACTCGAGGTGATCGAGGAGGCCGAAGCCGACCCTCGCGCCGCGGAGCTCCGGCCCGGCCAGGTCTGGAAGGCGTCGCACATCGGCGGCCAGGCCCTCGAGCGAGGCGAGACCGTGACGCTGTGGGTGAACCCGGTCCCGTGACGCGTCGCACACGGTGGTTGTTGACGACGATCGGCGGCGCCATGGTCATGTTGGTCGCGGCTGCCGCGGTCATCGTCGGGCTGTGGCTCGTCCGTAACGACGACGCAGCCGCACCTGTGCCCGCCGACGTCCAGGTCGCGAAGCCAGCACCCGAGGTCGGACCCGGGGTCGGCGTTGCGGTCGATCCCGAGGTCGCTG
>JAHDHM010000315.1 GCA_020631315.1 Acidimicrobiales bacterium | reverse complement strand
CGTGCGGTGCAGATGCGTCGCCGTCTCGGCGTGGATGATGAGCATCTCGCAGCCTGCCTCGACGTACAGGTGCATGAGGTCGTCGGGGCGCTCGACCATCAGGTGCGCCTCGAACGGCACCGAGGCGTGAGGGCGTGCCGCGGCGATGACGTCGGGCCCGAAGGTCAGGTTGGGCACGAAGTGGCCATCCATGACGTCCCACTGGATCTTGTCGACGCCGGCCTGCTCGAGCGCGGCGACCTCGGAACCGAGCGAGGCGAAGTCGGCCGGGAGCACCGACGGGACGATCTGCACGGGATGACTCATGAGGCTGGACAGTACCGCCCACCTCGGCGTCGTCCGGTCGCACCTCGGCAGAGCCGGACGTAGGGTGTCGCACGTGCTGGTCCCTGACGTCGCGATCGACGGAACCGCAGTCGGGGGTGAGGGCGTCGGCCGTCTCCCCGATGGTCGCGTCGTGTTCGTCCACGGCACGGTGATCGGCGACGTCGCGGACATCGAGCTCGTCGAGGAACGAGACCGTTGGACTCGGGGACGAGTTGCTCGGGTCGTGTCATCGGGGGCGGCACGCACGACGCCGAGCTGCGCTGCGGTGGAGCTCGGTTGTGGCGGCTGCGATTGGCAGCACGTCGCCAAGTCGTCTCGAGCCGAACGTCACCTGTCCATGGTCGGCGAGCAGCTCCGCCGGTTCGTCGGCAGCGATGTCGAACCGCGTCACGGCGGCTCGGTGCCCGCTCTGGGCTACCGAACCACCGTCCGACTCGCGGTCGACGGGAACGGACACGCGGGGTTCCGTCGGCACCAGTCGCACGACGTCGTTCACCACGGTGACTGCGAAGTCGCCGACGAGCTGCTCCAGCCCGTCCTCAGAGCTGGCTGGACGGGAGCGACCGAGCTCGTGGCCCGTGCCAGCAGATCCGACGGCAAGGTCTTCGTGGTCGTGTCGCCTGGGCTCGATGCGCTCGACCAGCCGCCGGAGCTCGGTGAACACGCGCGTCTCGTCGGGCGTGACGATCTCGATGCCGGTCGTCGGGCGTGGATCTTCGACGAAGCAGCCGGGCGTCGTTGGCGTCTCTCGGCCGACTCGTTCTTCCAGTCGGGCCCCGATGCGGTCGAGCTGTTGGTGGGCTCGATCGCCCACCAGCTCGAGCCGCTGCTCGACGGGGCGACCACCGCAGCCGACCTGTACGGCGGTGTCGGTGTGCTCGCGGGCGGACTGGCCGGGCGAGACGGCTTCGACGCCCTGCGCTGGACCCTCGTCGAGTCGTCGCCGTCGTCGATCGCCGATGCCAAGGTCAATCTCGCCGACCTCGACGTGACGATCCGACGTTCGAGCGTCGAGCGATGGCGTCCGACCCGTCAGCATCTCCTGGTCGCCGATCCACCACGGGCCGGGGTGGGAAAGCACGGCATCCAGGCCATCGCGGCGACTCGTGCCCGAGCGCTCGTGCTCGTCTCGTGCGATCTGGCCGCATTCGGCCGTGATGCAGCACGTCTGACCGCGGACGGTTGGGAGCTCGGGGCGGTCGAGGCGCTCGACCTCTTCCCCGGCACGTCACACGTCGAGGTGGTTTCGACCTACCGACATCGCACATTCGGACACGGTCAGTGATCGCCGCTCACGAACTGTATTGTCGGGCCGCATCGGTGGATCGAGGTGGCGTCGGATGGGCATGAAGAAGAGCAGAGACCTCGCCCGCATGGACGACGTCGAGCTGCTTGCCGCTGTACCCCACGACGAGTGGGCATTCCCCGAGTTCTACCGGCGCCACTTCTTCGATCTGGCCGGCTGGATGTACCGCCGGACCGGAGACGCTGAAGCCGCCCACGGCATCGCGAACGAGGCGATGGCGAAGGCGTTCCAGTTCGCGGTCAAGCCGAAGCGACGCCCTGTCGAACACCCGCGAGCATGGATGTTCACGATCGCCCGTCGTGAACTGGGGCGCTGGCGCGAACGAGGCGAGCTCGAGACACCGACCGCCGAGGATCTCGGCCTGAGCGTTCCGGTTCCCGACGAGCGCCTCGAAGCCATCGTCGAGCACTCGGACCTGTATTCGGCGATCGACTCGCTTTCCGATGACGAGGCCTTGGCGCTCGTCATGGGCTACGGCGAAGGCCACAGCATGGCCGAGGTCGCCGAATCGATCGGCAAGAGCCGCGAAGCGACGAAGAAGATGATGCAGCGCGCCGCCGGGCGCGTGCGGGCCCGCATGGGCGAATAGCTCATGCCGAGCAGTGAGTTGAGCGGGGATCCGTTCGCGTTTGCGTTTGTGAAGGCACATCATCGTGAGGTGCCGAGGATTCGTCGGCGTCGTCGCCGTTCGTTGGTGCTGGGTGTCGTTGCTGGGGTGGGGGCGTTGGGGGCGTTGGCGCTGTTTGCGGCGTCGGCGCTTCGTCCGGCGGAACGTCCGTTGGCGCAGTTCATTCCCGATGCGGAGAACGGTGGCTGTGTTCTCGAGGTGACGTCGGGTGACGGGTTCGAGGTGGCGGATGCGATTGCTGCCGAGCTCGTGGGTGAGTTCCGACCTCCTCTGCGAGCTGGTCGGCCTCCCGTACCCGGTGGCGCTGGACCGAGTGGGAGAACTCGGGCTCACACCGTTCGTGCTGGAGAGCGCCGTGAACGCCCCGGCCTCGCCAGACGCGTTCGTGCAACAGGCGCACTCCTGGAACGACAGAGCGATGCTGTCATTGGTCTCTGACCCATCGGAGGCCCAGGGCTCCGTTGACTGGTGCGCCGAACTGGGCTTCCCGCCACCGCGTTGGTGATCTGGCGAGCGGTCACTGCTCAGCTGTTGGTGGGGGCCGTGTAACGTCGGCCGTTCATCCGCTGGTGGAGAGTGGTCGTATGGGTAAGCAGGTCGACGCGGCATCTCTGGACGATGTCGAGTTGTTGGCGGCTGTGCCCCATGACGAGTGGGCGTTTCCGGAGTTCTATCGCCGTCACTTCTTCGACCTTGCGGGCTGGCTGTATCGCTCAACCGAAGATGCCTTGGCGGCGCATCATCTCGCCGTGGAAGCGATGGCTTCAGCCTTTCGAAGTGCGGTGATGCCTCGACGCCGAAAGCTGAAGGCGCCACGGGAGTGGGTGTTCGGCCTCGCGCTCGATGGGCTGATCGCGTGGCGTGAGCGTGGTGAGGTCGGACGGGCCGAGTCCGAACGGCTGGAGCTGACGCTCCCGGTCGGTGAGGATCGACTGGCGGCGATCGTCGAGCGGTCACGCGAGCTGCCGATGACGGACGGGCTGTCGGATGCTGAAGCGATGGCTGTCGTCGTCCAGGCATCAGCTCGGCTGGACCGCAGCGTGGATCTCGGGGTCGGGGAGTAGCCGGTGTCGAGTGAGGAGCTGAGCAGCGACCCGTTCGCGTTCGCCTTCGTGAAGGCGCATCATCGCGAGGTGCCGAAGATTCGGCGTCGTCGTCGCCGTTCGTTGGGGCTGCGCTTCCTTGCGTCGCTGGGCGCGTTGATTGCCCTCTCGTTGTTTGCTGCGTCGTCGTTGCGTGCCGGAACACCGGAACCGGTGCGCTTCACTCCTGACGCAGTCGATGGTGGCGGCACGATCGAGATCTCACCGGGTGACGGCTATGAGATCGCCGATCAGTTGGCGGCGGCGATCGCAGAGGAGTATCAGCTGCGCGTGCGAGTCAAGCCGACGCTCGGTCCATCTGAGTTCGAAGGGCGGTTCCTCCCCGACGTCGATGGCCTCATCGACTCGGATCAGGACCAGCGCTACGACAGCACGGCCACATGGGCCAGGCTGAGCGCCGATGCTCAGGGCACGATCTTCGTGATGGTCCCGGCCGCCGAGGGCGAGTTGCAGATGATGCCCGGTGCGGACCTGCGCTGTGGACTTGTCGGGTTGCCGTATCCGATCGCGGTGGAACGCATCAACGAGATCGATCTGTTCCCGCGAGTGATCATCGAACCGTCGACTCCAGATGTGTACGAGACTGCGTTCGTCGCCGATGCACTGTCGGCCCCAGGCGAGGCGGTGCTGGCGCTGGTGTCGACGCGCGAAGAGGCCGAGTGGTCCATCAACTGGTGTGCGGAACGCGGTTTCCCGACGCCGGCCCCATGAGATGAGGCTGGTGTCGGGACAACCGATCAGTAGTCGTAGTACACAGCGTCCGCTCGGTTTCGGAAGGAACGCAGATCACCCGTCGGCCAGGTGCTCCGGTAGCTGCCGGCGTCCCAGTCGTAGTGACGGATACGCGAGCAGGAGCCACCGTCATAGCGGGTGCTGTTGATCCGGTTCACCCAGCTCGACGGCAGGTAGTACCAGGTGCCTGTGCAGGAGGCGCCGACGACGGTGAGTGTCGAACCCGAGTACCAGCTGCCGTCGTAGTGGCGGGCCGTGCCGCCCGATGCGGCCGCTGACTCGCCGATGCTGACGTCGCCGAGCAACGCCGAGACCTCACCAGCGTCATCGACGCAGATGGGATCGCTCAGCAGCATCTGGCCATCGTCGAGCGTCGCGATCACCGTGAC